>JAPPLJ010000049.1 GCA_028819475.1 Rhodospirillaceae bacterium | reverse complement strand
ACGGGCTCACCCGCGCAAATGATCAAATATGCGCGGTTTTAGGTGATCGTCGACACCATCACCAGCCCGGTGCGGTCCCAGACCAGGATCTTCATTCTGTCGCCCCGCTTGGAGCGGAAGGCGAAGACCGCGCCGCTATAGGGGTCGTGCCCCAGCACCGTCTGCACCACCGCAGACAGTCCGTCATGTCCCTTTCGGAAGTCGACGGGGCGGGTCGCCAGCCAGACCCGGATCTTCTCCCCGGTCAGAATCATGGCGCGGCCCGAACGCAGACCAGGATACGCGACAGGTGCCCCGCGTCGAAGTCCGGCGGCACCACCACCCGGAGGTCGGCGATCTCGATCGCGATACCGTCCGCGGGCACCGAGGCCGCGCCGTTCCGCTCGGCAGCGACCGACACCGTCACCGGGACCAGGCCGAACGGATCGTCGCCCGCGCCGGCGACCGGGCCGAGCAGCCCGTCCCGCGCCATGCGCCGCCAGCCGCTCAACTGCGTTCGCGAGAGGCCGTGGCGCCGGGCAACCCCCGCCACCGTCGCTCCCTCCTCGAACGTCTCCGAGACGATCCGCGCCTTCACCGCTTCCGGCCAGACCCGCGCGCCGTTCGCGCCCGTCGCGACCGCGACCGAAGCGTCGGTGGCGTCCTCCGTCACTCGCTCATGCAATGTGTCTGTCATCTGTCACCTCCGTCGTTGACGGGGTCCAGATGACCACGAAAATCTCACGCTACAACGAGGGTGACGGCGCGGCGCTTACCGACGAACACGTAGGGCAGGCGCATCTGGAGCGTCGGGCGGTCCGGATGGCGCCACTCCGCCTCGTTCACCATGTGCATCAGGTCGGCGAGCTTGTTCGAGCGCACCGGCGAGGCCGCACCCAGAAGGTTGCGCAGGCGCGGCTTGCCCTCCTCGTCGCGCACGAAGCCGAGCCGCCAACTCCCGATCAGCGCGTGCGTACGATTGGCAATGAAATAAGTTTACCACGCCGCTCTGATCTCCAAGCCAAGCGTGTGCTCGGGGGCGGCGGTGTGGCTCTCTCGGCGGGTCGCCCTCACCCTGAAGGAGAGATCGGGCGCGTTCGCCGCCTCCGGCGCGAGCCGCCAGCCGAGGCTGTAGTCGCGCGCGCCGGTCGCAAGCCCTAGCTCCGCATGCGGGCTGCCGGTCCAGCGCCCGCCAAAGGCCGGTAAGCCGTAGGCGGCCTCCACTGCCCAGTGCGTGGTCGCCTCGCCGCCGCCGGTGCGGTCGTCGAGCGGATCGGGCGCGAACAGCGCGTCGAGACCGCCGCTGGCCGGCCCGCCCCAGTCCTGGCGCAAGGACAGCGACGCGCCCCGCTGCGTCGCCGGGGCCGGATCGTAGGCCAGCGCCGCCGAGAAGCCCCGGTCCTTCAGGTCGTCGTTGCCGTGCGCAATCAGCGTGCGGCCCGACAGGTCGAGGATGAGGCCCATGCCCGGGTCGGT
Source organism: Rhodospirillaceae bacterium (assembly GCA_028819475.1). Classification (NCBI taxonomy): domain Bacteria; kingdom Pseudomonadati; phylum Pseudomonadota; class Alphaproteobacteria; order Rhodospirillales; family Rhodospirillaceae; species Rhodospirillaceae bacterium. The sequence goes on along the minus strand of JAPPLJ010000049.1, from coordinate 13,036 downwards.
CCACGCGATCCCGCCGCCGAGCTCGACCCCGAAGCCGGTCTCCGCGTCGCCGCCGTCATGGCGCGCGCCCACTTCGAGCTTCGGCACGAGGCTTGCCCCATCCTCCAGCGCAACATGGTAGCTGCCCTCCAGGCCGACCCTGAGCCGGGTCACGTCGGAGTCCGACGCCGCGAGGTCGCGGGTCTTCTCCGAGGAGGTCCGCGTCCACAGCGCGTCCGAGGTCACCGCCAGCGCCGGGCCGGAGCCTTCCTGCGGGGCTTGGAGCAGGTCGCCCCGCATCCCCGCCGCCGCCATGGACCAGCTCGTGTCCGCCTTGTAGCGGCCGCCCAGTTCGGTCTTCAGCGTCACCTCGCCCGTGCCGTAGCCGGCCGCGCCCCAGAGCTTCAGGCGCTCCGATGCCTGGAAGGCCGCGTAGGGGACCGCCGCCGTCAGCGACGCCTCCACCTTGCCGTCGCCCTCCCGCACCGCGCCCCGGCACAGTTCGGCCGCCTCGGGCGGGCAGTCCTGCGAGGCGGCGCGGGCCGCGATGTCCGTGTCGCGGTAGTCGCCCTCGCCGTCGCTCTGCGCCAGCGCAAGGCCGATCAGCCATCTGCCCCTGGCATAGTCCGCCCCCAGCATGCCGGTGGTGACCGCGCCGTCGAGCGAGAAGGTCCCCTCGCGCCCGTCGAAGCGCCCCTGCGCCGCCCGGCCCCAGAACGCGGCGGTGCCGCCCGACGAGTCCGCCTCGCCCGTCAGCGTGAAGCTCGACCCGAGCAGCGCCTCGCGCGCGGTCAGGGTCCGCGTCTCACCGAAGCCGTTGCCGAAGCCGGCCGCGTCATGACCGAAACCGCCGTCGATGCCGTCCAGACCGGGCCGTCCCGAATCTCCGCCGAACGCCTGCGCCACATCCGCCAGCGCGAGCGCGCCGGTCCCGTCGAGAACCGAAGCCCCCGCGGCCGCATCGTCCGGTCCGGCGTGGCCGCCGGCGGGCGCGCCGAAGCCGAGCGCCAGCCCGGCGAGCGTGCCCTGCATGCCCGGCGTGCGCGGCGCCGCCATGCGGTGCGCAATCCCGTCCAGAGCCTGCTCGGCGACGGTGCGCCCGAACCGCGCGAGCCACGCCGCCGGCATCGGGTCGTCGTTCACGATGGTCCCCACCGCCACCCCGTCACCGATGGTCGCGCCCTGCGCGTTCGACAGCACCACCTCGAACGTCTCCGCCCCCTCGTCGTGGCTGTCGTCGTAAATCAGAATCCACACCTGCTTCTCCGTCTCCCCCGCCCGGAACGTCAGGGCGGAGCTGCCCGGCGCGTAGTCCCGCCCCGGCTCGGCCGACACCGGCGCCGACGGCCGCGTCGAGACATGCACCCGCACCGGCCCCGGCGCGGGCGGAGTGAGCCGCACCGTGAACGGCATCACCGGGAAGCGGGCGCCCTCCTTCGCCGTCGAGTCGCCCACCGACAGCGCAGGCGCCGCCGAAGGCGCGTCGTCGTCGGTCACCTCGACCGACGCCGAGGCGGGCGCGCCCACCGTGTAGCCCGCGCCGGGCTGCACGGCCACGCTCGCCGAGCTGTCCGGCTCGTCCGTGGCGTCGTTCACCGTGGCGACGGAGAACGTCGCCTCCGTCGCGTCTTTCGGAATCGTGACCGTGGCCGGACCCTCGTCCGCCGCCGCCACATGGTCGCCGGCCCCGGTCTCGGAGACCGCGAGCTCGACCGTCAAGGCCGAAGCAGAGGCGCGGTCGGCGGTCAGCGTGAATGTGGCATCGCCGCCCTCGGTCACCGAGGCCGCCTTGGCCGCGATGGTCACCACCGGCGGCGGCTCATCGTCGTCGCGGAGGGTGATGGTGCCCGAGGCGGAGGCGCCGACCGTGTAGCCCTCGCCGTCCTCGACCGTCACGCTCACCGAGCCGTCGGGCTCATCCGCAGCATCGTCGGTCGTCGTCAGCGTCAGCGTGGTGCTGCCCGTCGTGGGGAGGGTGACCGTCCGCTTCCCGGCGGTCACGCCGTACTCGCCGGCGGCCGCCACCGTCACGCTCACCGCAAGTGACGCGGCCGGGACGGGATTGGCCGTCAGCGTGAAGCTCGCATTGCCGCCCTCGGTCACCGCGCTCCCGGCCGAGACCGTCACCACCGGCACGTCGTCGTCGCGGATGGCGACGGTGTCCGATGCGGGGTCGCCCACCGTGTAGCCGCTGCCGTCCGTCACCGTCACGGTCACCGAGCCGTCCGGCTCGTTCGTGGTGTCGTCGGTCGTCGCGAGCGTCAGCGTGACGATGCCGGTCGTGGGGATGGTCACCGTCTGCGGGCCGGCGGCGATGCCGTATGCGCCGGTTGCCGCCACCGTCACGCTGACGGCCAGGTCCGCCGCCGGTGCCGGGCTCGCCGTGAGCGTGAAGGTCGCGCTGCCGCCTTCGGTCACTGCGCTCCCTGCCGACAGCGTCACCGCCGGCGTGTCGGGCGGCGGCTCGTCGTCGTCCCGTACGGTCACGCTTCCCGATGCGGGGGAGCCGACCGTGTAGCCGTCTCCGTCGGTCACCGTCACGGTCACCGAGCCGTCCGGCTCGTCCGTATTGTCGCCGGTCGTCGCCAGCGTCAGCGTGGCGCTGCCCGACGTCGGGATGGTGACGGTCCGCGGGCCGGCGGTCACGCCCCAGGCGCCGTCGGTCGCCACCGTCACGCTCACCGGCAGGTCCGCCGCGGGCGGCGGGGTCGCCGTCAGCGTGAACACCGCATCGCCGCCCTCGGTCACCGGGCTCGTGCCCGCCGAGACCGTCACCGCCGGCTCCTGCGACTTCAGGTACACCGAGGCCGCCTTGAAAGGACTGTCCGGCCACTGCGCCGCGTTCGCATGAATCTCGGACGCCGCCATGGGCGCGAGGCCCGTCCCCGTGTCGTGCCCGAGCGCCTCCAGCACCCGGTTCCACTTGGCGATATGCACGGGATTGCCCTTCACGGCCGTGTTCTTCGGATTGTCCCGCACCTCGATGAGGTAATTCACGACCGCTTGATAATCGGTCCAGTCCGGTGTCGTTGCCGGCGCGTCATCGTCCTGGATGGCGACCGTCCCCGAGGCGGCGGACCCCACCGTGTAACCGTGGCCGTCGGTCACCGTCACCGTCACCGAGCCGTCCGGCTCGTCCGCGCCGTCATCGGTCGTCGGCAACGTCAGCGTCGCGCTGCCGGTCGTCGGGATGGTGACGGTCTGCGGGCCGGCGGTGATGCCGTATGCGCCGTCGGTCGCCACCGTCACAGTCACCGCGAGCGCCGATGCCGGGGGCGGGGTCGCCGTCAGCGTGAAGGTCGCGCTGCCGCCCTCGGTCACCGGGCTCGTGCCCGCCGAGACCGTCACCGCCGGCTCGTCCGGGTCCTGCTCCTTCGACTTCAGATACACCGAGGCCGCCTTGAAGGGACTGTCCGGCCACTGCGCCGCGTTCGCATGAATGACGGACGCCGCCATGGGCGCGACGCCCGTCCCCGTGTCGTGCCCGACCGCCTCCAGCACCCGGTTCCACTTGGCGATATGCACGGGATTGCCTTTCACGGCCGTGTTCTTCGGATTGTCCCGCACCTCGACGAGGTAGCTCACGACCGTCTGGTAATCGGTCCAGTCCGGCGTGGTGTCGTCGTCGTCGCGCACGGTCACGCTGTCCGAGGCGGCGGCCCCCACCGTGTAGCCGTCGCCGTCCTTGACCGTCACGGTGACCGAGCCGTCCGGCTCGTCCGCACTGTCGCCCGTCGTCGCCAGCGTCAGCGTGGCGCTGCCCGCCGTGGGAATGGTCACCGTGCGCTCGCCGGCGGCGATACCGAAGTCGCCGTCGGTCCCGATGGTTACTGTCACCGCCAAGTCCGCCGCAGGTGCCGGGTTGGCTGTCAGCGTGAACACCGCGTCGCCGCCCTCGGTCACCGATGCGCCCGCCGCAATCGTCACCACGGGCGGCGGCAGGTCGTCGTCGCCGATGGCGACGGTGTCCGATGCGGGGGAGCCGACCTTGTAGCCGTCGCCGTCGGTCACCGTCACCGTCACCGAGCCGTCCGGCTCGTCCGCCTCGTCGCCCGCCGTCGCCAGCGTCAGCGTCGCGCTACCCGTCGTCGGGACCGTCACGGTCCGCGTGCCGGCGGTCACGCCGTAATCACCGTCCGTCGCCACCGTGACGCTCACCGGAAGGTCCGCCGCAGGCGCCGGGGTCGCCGTCAGGGTGAAGGTGGCGTCGCCGCCCTCGGTCACCGCAATCCCGGCCGAGACCGTCACGACCGGCTCGTCCGGGGCCGAGTCCTTCAGCGTAATCCGACCGTCGCCGGTGCGCGCCCCCTCCGCCCCGCCGTCAAGGCCCGTCGCCGTCAGCTTCGCTCCGGTCCCCGTCGACGACGACGGTATCGACACCGTCACCGTCCGGTCCGACGCGAGCGCGTCCGCCGCGACGCCGAGCGTCAGCGTGAACGACGCGGCGCCCGTCCCGGACACAGGCCCGGCAAACGTCACCGTGCTTCCCGAGAGGCTCACCCCCGCCGGAGGCGAACTCGGCGCCGACAGCGTGAAATCCGTCCCCAACGCGCCCCCGGCGAATGCAAGCGGCACCGCAAGGCTCTCGCCAGCCACAAGGCCACGATTGAGCGTCAATGCGATGGAGGCCGTGTCGCTCGCATCCCCCTCCGAAGCGCTCGCGTCCGGCACCATCAGCGTCACCGCCGTCGCATCGTTGTCGGTAATCGCGATCGTCACATGGTCCGCCGCGCCCGCCGAGAAACCCGCAGGCAGCGGGCTGCCCAGCTCAATGACCACCGTCTCGCCGGGCTCGTCTTCGCTGTCGTCGACGACCGTAAAATCCGCCGTGCCGCTGCCGGCGCCGTCGGGAATGGAAATCGTGTCGGCAAAACTGTAGTCGCCAGTCGCCGCAGTCGTGCCGGCCGCACGCACCCGCACCGGGATGGCGAGCGCCGCGCCCGTCGCGTTCGCCCGCTTCAGCGCTGCCGTGACCGTCAGCGCCGAGCCGCCCTCGGCAACGGCGCCGTTGCCACTCACCGACAGCGATACCGGATTGCCCGCCACCGTCACGAACAAGGCGGGCAGCGTCGCGTCGCCGAGGTTGTAGTCGCCGTCCGACGATGCGGTCGTGTGCGAGATGGACGCCTGGCCCCCGCCGGCGCCCGTCACCGTCACGGTCTGCGGAACATGCCAATTGCCGGTCTTGAAGGTGAGCGGCCCGCTCACCGTCGCGACCTTCTCAACGCTGCTGGCGGGGGTGACAGTCACGTTCGCGTCGGGCGGCGCCGGGAGCCGGAGGTCGTAGGTGGCCGTGCCGCCGGCATCCACCTTCAGTCTGCTTTCATCGACCACGAGCCCCGCCACGCGCGGCGAGGTCCGGGTGAAGGGCTTCATGTCATTGGCGGACAGCAGCGTGTCGAAATAGGCGATCCGGTTCGGGATCGTGCTGAAGATCTTCTTTTCCCAGGTCCGGCTTATCCTCGACGGCACATACCGGGCGGCAAAATACGCCAGGAAAGACTCCGCCACGTCCTCCCGCTGGGGATTGCTCTTCGCATAGGTCGAGATATACGCCGCGTCGGCCTTCTGCGCCGCCTTCCATTTGGGATCCGATATGACCTGATTATCCAGCGAATTATGCGCTGCCTCGTGGACCAGCGCTTCCTCGTGATACGGCTCCCATCCAATTTCCGTATAGATGCAGATCTCGCCAAATAGCCGGTCCCCAAACCACGAATGACTTCCCTTGTGTATGGAGACTGTACGAATCCCGGTTGTCCCCCGCATTCCGGTCCGCAGCACCTTCGGCAGGCGGCCGACAGCCTTGCCGTATTTTTCGGCCGCTTTCGCCGCTTCCGCCTCATTGAAGTCCGCATGAACCTGGATATCGAAATTGTTGGTCCCGCCGTCGCAACTGGCGTCGAAGAGCCAGGCATTGACCGATCGCGCGAAGGCGTAGGGCCCATTCTCGTTCATGGGCCGGCTCCCCCGGGGCTGGCTGGCCGCTTGGACCGTGCAGGCGGAGGAATCGGAAGGTGTGATGACGCCCGAAGCAACCCATGGGGTCGACCTTGCGTATGAATGGGCTCCAGCTTCCTTCGCCGGCGGGAGGATCAGGCACATCGCGGCGAGAGCCGCCAGAAGGACCGCGCGCACCGCTTTCCGCGTGGGCTCCGGACCCTCCATTCTTTCGCGCTCGACCCGCCGCACGCGCCGCCCTTGGCTCCCGGCGCACACTGCCGCCATGGACGGGCACACGGCATCCGTGCAAGGCGGGCATTGGCAAGAGCAGCGGCAGGACGAGAGCCGGTAGGGTGGCGAAAACGTGATCGACATGGAAACGTGCCCGTCAGGCGAACAGGAAGTCCACCGCAGTCAGATCCGACGGTGCCACATCCTCCAGTGTAATCGTTCCCAGGGTCACGCCTTCCTTCTTGGCCGTCACTACCGCATCGCCGTCGGCGTTTTCCCCGATCGTGAGATCGCTGAAGGCCAGCCCCTGGCCTGTGAAATACAAGAGATCCGTGCCGTCCTTGAAATCGGTGATGACGTCATCGCCGAACGCCTTGTCGTCGTACGCGAAGCGGTCCGCGCCCTTGCCGCCGGTCAAACTGTCATCCCCGGCACCGCCATACAGGAAGTCGTCCCCGGAGCCGCCAAACAGGAAATCGGCGGGGATCGCATTGGCGCCGGCTTTGCCGACACCGATATTGCTGCCACCGTACAGATGATCGTTTCCAGCACCCCCATCAAGCAAGTCGACAGCGCCACCGCCATAGAGCCAGTCGTCGCCGTCGTCGCCGTAAAGGACATCGTGGAACCCCTGACCGTGGATGATGTCGTCTCCGTCGCGGCCGGAGTACCGATTGAGGCCATTCCCGCCAATCATCGTGTCGGCTTCATCGGTGCCGAGAGCGTGTATGGCAGGATCCGGGCCGCTCACGCCCGCGATATTGATCGACTGCATCGCCCCGACATTCTCCAGGACGATCGTGGATCCCTCTCCCTTGACCGTCAGGGTCACGTAGCCGTCGTCGTTGAAGGTCAGCTCTAGGTCGTCATAGTCCAGGCCGGCACCCGCAAAGTCCAAGATGTCTCCATCCTCACCGGCATCGAAATCCTTGATGATGTCATTGCCAAACGTCTTGCTGCCGTACCGGAAGCTGTCTGCGCCCGTACCGCCGTAAAGCACGTCATCGCCGCCATTTCCGGAAATCCGGTCGTTGCCGGCGGCGCCGTAAATGCAGTCAGCATCCGCCGTGCCGGTGAGCTTATTGTCGTTGTCGTCGCCGCGGATTTCGTTCTTCGGAGGATCAAAGGGAGGAGGGGGAACGAGACCATCGATCCAGGACGAGACTTCGGACTGGGGCAATCCCGTCACGCCCTCCAGGGTAATCGTGGAGCCTGTCTTATTGACTTTCACGACCGTGCCGTCCGAGTTCTCCGTGAACTCTAGGTGGCCGAGCGACAGACCGGAACCGGTGAAGTCCAACTTATCCGTGCCGTCCTCGAAATCCTTGATGACGTCATTGCCGAACAGCCCACTGTCATAGGCGAAAGTGTCCTCGCCGGCGCCGCCGGTCAGCGTGTCGTTCCCGCCATTGCCACGAAGGTTGTCGTTTCCGGCGCCGCCGTAAAGCTCGTCCTTGCCGTCGCCGCCATACAGGTTGTCGCCGCCGTCGCCTCCGTAAATTTCGTCATTGCCCGCCATACCTGAAATCGTGTCGTTGCCACCAAGTCCGAATATCTTGTCGTCATCTTCGGTGCCGGTCAGCACGTCATCGCCCTGGGTGCCGTAGATCCCATCCAGCCCAGTGACGTTGTCCCTGAAGTTTTTCAGGAGGTCGGCTCGGGACACGCCATCCAGAACGATCTTGTCATCTGTGATCACCGTGTCTCTGGCGGAGCCCTTCAACTTCACGACCGCATCGCCCTTGCTGTTCTCTGTGATCTCCAAATCGGCGAGCGACAGGCCGGACTCGTCGAAGTTCAGCTTGTCCGTCCCGATCTTGAAATCCTTGATCCTGTCAGCGCCGAATGTCCTGCTGTCATAGCCGAAGGTGTCCGCGCCGGAGCCGCCGTCAAGCGTGTCATTCCCGATGTCGCCGTATATGAAATCGTTGTCGGCGCCGCCATAAATCTCGTCGTTGCCTTCGTTGCCGTACAGCGTGTCATTCCCGGCGCCGCCACGGAGAACATCGTCGTCGGCGCCACCATCGACCGCGTCGTTTCCGCCACCACCATCGATCTTGTCGTTTCCGGCGTTGCCAAAGAGCACATCTTTCTCGCCAGCGCCGCGGAGAAGGTCGTCGCCCGCACCGCCATCGATGAAATCCTCGCCTGCGTAGCCATAGAGTTCGTCATCGCCTTCGCCGCCATAGAGGAAATCGTTCCCGGTGCCGCCGCGAATCACATCATTGTCGGCGCCGCCACGCAGCGTGTCGCTTCCACTACCGCCGTCGATCTCGTCATTGCCCGTGCCACCAAAGAGCTCGTCGTTCTCGCCAGCGCCACGGAGAAGGTCGTCGCCCGCACCGCCATAAATGTGGTCATCGCCTCCAAGGCCATAGAGCTCGTCATCGCCGTCGTCGCCAATGAGCGTGTCTTTCCCGATGCCGCCATAAAGCGCATCGTCGTCGTCTCCGCCATAGAGCGTATCGCCGTCAGCACCGCCGTAGAGCGTGTCCTCGCCGCCGCCGCCGCTCAGTGTGTCAACCCCGGGGCCGCCATAGAGCGTGTCGCCCCCAAGACCGCCGTAGATCTCGTCATTGCCACCCAAGCCATGGAGCGTGTCGTCGCCGCCCTTGCCATGGAGGGTGTCGTTGTTCTTCGTGCCACGTTTCGTGTCGTCGCCGTTATCGCCGGTGAAGGTGATGCCGTTTTCGCTCATGGGTTACCCCCTGGTATGTCGGCAGAACAGCGCAACCCGCCTTCGCGCATGTCGTGGAGGATCAAACGAGTCGTCGGGAGGAGAGCCGGGGCGCCATTCTGCGGCCGGAAGGCCGGACGCACATTTCGTGTCGCCGTGCTGGGCGGCCGGGCAGCACGGTTGCTTCGTGGATCCACGGAACCACTGAGTCGCTAAAGATATCCCCTCATTCTCGGCAGTCACCGCTTTCTCGGCACGACCAGCGTCTCTGGCCGTCGCTCTCCGGCGGTGCGGAACAGGGCGAAGGTCTGGTTGACGTAGTTGACCACGCCCGAGATGTGTTCGAGATAGGCGTCGAGCTCCGGCGTGCGCTCCGCCTCCACCAGCCGGAACGGCCGGTCCGGCGGCAGCGTCTCGAACTGGCAGTAGAACAGCGGCTCGCCCCGCACGAGGCGCAGCTCCTTCTCCGTGTCGTGCCACTCGAACGCCCACATCAGCGGACGCGGCCAGACGTCGATCGGGAACCGTCCCCCGAACAGCGTCCCGGGCCAGGGTTCCGCGCGGTAGTGCATGAAGGGCGCGACCTGCGAGAGATAGACCGGCTCGTCGGCGACGAACACGTAGGGCAGGCGCATCTGGAGCGTCGGGCGGTCCGGATGGCGCCACTCCGCCTCGTTCACCATGTGCATCAGGTCGGCGAGCTTGTTCGAGCGCACCGGCGAGGCCGGGCCGAGGAGGTTGCGCAAGCCCGGACGGCCTTCCTTGTCGCGCACGAAGCCGAGATGCAGGTCGAACGGGCACGGCACCTCGACATGGCGGCTCTCCAGGTTGAGGATCGCCGGGCAGCGCGAGGCCGACTTCGCATGGGTGCGGCTCATCTCGCCCGAGCGCACCCGGGCGGGCTCGCCGTAGATCACGGCACCCTGGGCGACGTTCAGAAGCCAGCCGACCGTCACCGGCCCCGACCCGGGTTCCGCCTCGGGCAGGGCGTGCGTGATCCGGATGTCCATCGTGCCCCTGTCCATGGGGCGATGGTAGAGCAACTGGCACGGAGCGAGTCAACATCATGACTCTCACCCGCTTGTTCACGAGCGAGGAAAGAATAGCACGAAGTACACGGAATTCTCGGAAGAATCGTCGCATCGCGACGATTGGTGTGCCGCGCCCTGCTGGCTGCCCGCGATCGCACGCTGCCGCCTCGGTGTCCGTCGTCCCGCATCCTGCCTTGGGTCACGGGCGTTGTCCGAGGAGCCGCGGTGCCTCGTACGGGCAGTGGTCGCCGAAAGACGGGGCGGTGTTCGTCGATGCGGCTCGCAGTTCCGGCCTTGCGCCGAGCATCGCCATGGGCCGTTCGGTCCGCAGGCGGACCGGTCGGGATTGTCGTGAGCATGCTTACACGGTCGTCTTGCCGCTCAGCGCGCGCCCGTCCCGAACTCCGGCGAACGCGGGCACCGCGCGACGCCGATACCATTTGTTGAGCGGTCACGGTGTCCCCGGAGGCGCCAGCCATCCTGCGGGCGTTACATCGGGGTGAACCGGGGGCACTCCGGCCGCGGGCTCGGCGCGGGTGAGGCCGTCGTGTTGGCGCTCAGCGTTTATTCGGGTTTTCGGTCCTCGGCCGCCGATTCACCCAATATTTTGTGGAGGCCTGACGGGCAATTCCGGCGCGACTTCGGAGATGGTGCGGCTGATGGCCTCGATCTCGTCTTGGCGCCCGGCCTTCTCCATGTCCCGGACGATCGCCTGCGCGGTGAACATCGTCGAGCGCAGGAGATGGATTTCCGCCTCTGTGCGGGGCCATTCGCGCCTGTCGAGCGCCTCCAGGGCGAGGTCGATCACGAGCTCGTTCGTCGTGCGCCGGGTTCCCCTGGCGGCGTTTTCGAACCGCTCCCACTGCTCGGGGAGCACGCGGATGCGCCGGCTCAGTGCTCGGTCGGTCGTTTCGGTCATGGCTGGGTCTCGATTCCGTTCGGTTTTCTGACGCAAAGAAGCCTCTTTCGTGGCGACTCCCGCAGGAGACGAGGCCGTTTCGGGCGAGACTCTACCGCGTTCCTGCTCGCGGCGAGACCGTTCGGCGGGCGCTGCACATCGGCGCGGAAGGCCGGGCGGGCGACGGGGCCTGTCACAGAACGCGACCAGGCAGGGGATTGCCTACACCGGTGGGAACACGGTCCGTGTTGGGCTCCGCAGCGACGGTTCCAACCCATTGATAGCCAACCGTAAAAAGCGTGTGACGACGTGTTGCTCCCTGGTCGCGATTCGTGACGGCTTTTCCCGGCATGCGAGAGCTACCATCACCTGCGAGGAATCGTACCCGGTCGCAGCCTGGCGCAGGTCTTCGCAGCCTTTGCGAGCCCTGCACTATCGGTGCGTCGGGTGTGGAACCCAGACCGCTCCAGCGGTAGGAACGGCCAATCCGTGCGGCATGAGCGATGGGGGAATCTTCGCCGGCGAGCGTGGCGGTTCGGAGCCGCCGCGGCGATTGAGCGCCGGCGGTGACGACACGACGCATGGACGAAGCGTAGAGCGAAGTGGCGGGCGAAGTGACGCCGGCTCGGAAGGGAGCATCGTCACGAGTCTCGCCGCGAGTGCCGGGGATCGTGCGGCCGGCAGCGTGCAACGGCATCGGCGGTCGCATCGGCGAGCCGCGCGCTTGCGCCGGCGGAGCCCCCGGATCGTGGTCCGGGGCAAGCTGCACGCCGAGCGCAGCGAGGCGGCGAGTGGAACGGTCTCGATGTCGATCATGGCATTCGTCGAGACGATCGCGTTGGCCAACGGCGATGCGCGAGCCTGCGAGCGCGAGCCGGATCGCGAGCGCGGCGCGAAGCGCGCGCGAGGACGCCGCTGCCGCAGCATCACCGAGCGTGCGAAGATCAACGGGCCACGCCGCCACCGCCCGTTGCCGGGGATGACGACGCGGCCCGCGATGCGCTGCGGCCTAGGCGGCTCGCATCACCGGTATGCCGAGCTGGCGTGCGCGTTCGACGAGGTTCTCGGTGATGCCGCTGCCGGGGAACGCGATCACGCCCTTGGGCAGGAGGTTGAGGAGTTCCTCGTTGCGGCGGAACGGTGCGGCGCGTCCGTGGCGCTGCCAATCGGGCTTGCAGACCACCTGGTGGACGCCGTTGCGCTCGGCCCAGCGGGCGGCGATGCGCTCGACGCCGGGGCCGCCGCCGTGCGCCAGGATGATGTCGGCGTACTTCGCCTTCGCCTTGTCGAGGTGCGCGGTCACCGCGGCCGGGTCGGCCACGTCCTTGCCGCCGGCGATGGCGACCAGGGTGCCCTGCGGCAGGTGTGCCGTGGTCGCGCGGTCCTTCCTCGCCCGCATGAAGTCGCGGGCGTCGATGCTGGCCGAGGTCAGCGCGCCGGTCTGCGAGACGTTCGAACCGTGCCGTGGGCGCCAGGTTTCGCCGGTGGCGGCGCGGTACTGCTCGGCCACGGCGTCGCGCATGATCTCGAAGGCGTCGCGGCGGTCGCCGAGGTTGCGCGCCCTGTCCGTCACCAGCTCCAGCTCGCGGGACTTGACCTCGGAGCCGTCCTGCGCCGATTGCAGGCCGCGCATCTCGGGGGTGAGCTTGTCGACGCCGCGGTCGAGGCGGCGCACCTGTGCGTCGAAGGCGTTGACGATGCCCCAGAGCAGGTGCTCGCGCTCGTCGGCGATCTGGAAGCCGTCGGGCGCGACGCCCTCGGCGATGATGCGGAACGCCTCGCCCAGCGCGTCGGTCGCGTCGTCGCGGTCCCAGACTTCGCGGGGGTCGAACTCGCCACGCTCGGGGGTGGCGCCGAACAGCGCCGCGTTGTCGCAGATGGTCGCGGTTGCGGACTGCGCGTCGGTCTCGATGGTGTGGATGTTCTCGATGACGGTCATGACGATCTCCTTACGATCGGTTGCACGTCCGGGGCCGATCCCCGTCGTGATGTCCTGTTGGGAGCCGCGCGCGCAGCGGAAGCACCTGGCCTTAGAAACTCTTGGGCGGGGTTGGTGCGGAAAGTCGCCGATGGTGCGGAAGTTGGGCGTCTTGCGGCTTGGGGAGGCCCGGCGCGGGGTCGCGGTGGTTGGCCGCGTTTCGAGTAGGCCTGCTTCAGGGCTGGGAGCGCCGGGCCGATGCGGCGGCCGCTTGCGGACGCCGCGCCACAGGCGAGGCGGTTTGTGAGTTCGCGCAAGCCCAACTTCACGGTCGGCGACTTTCACGGCCCGCCCTAGAG
>JAPPLJ010000048.1 GCA_028819475.1 Rhodospirillaceae bacterium | reverse complement strand
GTCTCGATGGGCACGCCGTAGCCGCGCAGCAGCCGGTCGACGATCGCCTTCTTGTTGACCGCCATCACAGCCGCCTTGCGGACATTGATATCGGTCATCGGCTCGACATCGTTGAAGAAGATCATGGCGATGTCGGAGACCGGCGTCGCGACGCCGTCCAGGCCGTCCTTGGCGCGCAGCCGGTCGTATTCCTCGAACGGGATGTTGAGGGTGAGGTCCGACCGGCCGCTCTCGATCTCGGCGATGCGCGCCGCCGGATCGGTGACGAACTTGAACACGACGGTCTTGAAGGCCGGCTGATCGCCCCAGTAGTTGGGGTTCGCTTTCAGGCGCACGAAGGAGCCGCGCTGGAACTCGTCCACCGTGTAGGGGCCGGAGCCCATCGGCTGCTTCTCGAAGCCCGCCTTGCCGACTTTCTGGTAGTGGTGCGGCGGCAGGACGTAGGCGGTCAGGAACGCCATCCACTTGAACAGGTCGGGCGTATACTGCTTGACGTCGCCGGTGACGACGTTGCCCTCCGCCTTCAGGTTGGCGACCGACGCCCAGACGAAGGATACCGGGTTGCCGGTCTTCGGGTTGGCGACGCGCTGCAGGTTCCAGACGATATCCTGCGCCGTGATCGGCGTGCCGTCCGACCATTTGGCGCCCTGGCGCACCTCCATGCGGATCTTCGTCTTGTCGTCGGTCCAGCCCCACTTGGTCAGCAGACCGGGCCGGAAACTCAGATCGGCGTTCTGGTCGACATACTGGTCGAACACGCATTTGTAGATCGACATGAGCTGCGGGTTGACCGAGGACAGGCCGGTCGTCGGGTCCCAGGCCGGCAGCGGCACATGGTATGCGATGGTCAGCGTATCGCCGATGGCGGCCGCCGCCGCCCGGTTGAACAGCAGCGAGCCGAGGCCGGTCGCGGCGCCGGCTGCGCCCGCGGTGTGCAGGAACTGCCTGCGGTCGAGATGGGTCATGGTTTCCTCCCTGGGGTTTTATCCGGTCGGCCGGGGCCGGCCTATTCGGCGGCTTCCGCCGGGGCGCTCTCGGCCCAGCGTTCCATCAGCGTGTTGGACGGCTGCGTTTCGTCGAGCATCTTCGCCGCGGTCGCCATGCCCGCGGTCGGCAGGTCCTTCGCGTCGAGCGCGCCGATCTGGACCAGCACCGAGGCCTGATCCCAGTAGATATGCTCGTGATACAGCTTCGGGCCGCGGAAGTTGATGATCGCGACGAGCGGGATGCGCACCCGTTTGCCGGTCGGCGCCACGCCGGGCAGCATCCAGTCGATCTCCCGGTCGTGGGTGAATTCGAAGATCATCTCGTCGACCACCCGGTCTGCGCCGACGGTTCGCGACACCGGGATCAGCGCCGTATCGTCCGGGTTCGCGTTGACGAAATGGTTCTTGTAGAAGCGGTGCAGCTCGGTATAGCCGACGCCGCCGGTCATGGTCGGGATGTGGTTGACGTAGGGCTGCGCCACCATCGTCGCCATCGTGGCGTCGACGTCGCGGGTCGCGAACTCGTAGTAGCAGTGCATATCCCACAGATGCTCGAGGTCGTAGCCCGGCCCCATCGTGCCGCGCAGCAGCGCGATGGTGCGGGAATGCGCCATGCCGGCCGCGGCCTTGTCGTAGCTGTCGCGGAAGCGGTTGGCGAAGCCGTGGGGGGCGCCCTCGTAGACGTTGATCAGCACATGGTCCGTGTCCGCGAAAGCCTCGCGGACCTGCTCGACCGCTTCCATCGGCACATGCTCGTCCACGCCGCCGAAATGCAGCACCGTCGGGCAGGCGATCTTGTCCTTGAGGTGCAGTTGCTTCTCGATCTGCACGCCGTAGTAGCTGGCCGCCGCCGCGACGCCGCAATGGGCCGCCGCCTGGTAGGCCAGCGCCCCGCCCAGGCAGTAGCCGAGCGCCGCGACCTGGGTGGCGCCGCCCTTGCCCTGGCCCTGCACCGCGTCCATGCCCTTGAGATGCGCGACGGCGGCGGTCATGTCCTCGACCGCCTTTCCGAAATCGAACCGGCCGAGAAAGTCGAACGCCCGGGCGCGTTCGTCGTCGGAATAGCTGAGGTCGACCCGCTTCTCCAGCCGGTGGAACATGTCCGGCGCGAGCACGACATAGCCCTCTTCGGCGAAGTAATCGCAGGTCGCGCGGATCGCTTCGTTCACGCCGAAGATTTCCTGCAGGATCATCAGGCCGGGGCCCTTGCCGCCCTCTGGTAGGGCCAGATAACCCTGGAACGTGCCGCCGTCCGCGGCGGGAATGTCGATGAAGTCGCCGGCCATGTCGTTCCTCCCGATCCGCCGCGGCCGCGCCGGCGGCGCAGCGGCATGCCGATATAACCCTATGGTCGGATCATAGCCCGCCGGTTTTGCGGTGGCGAGAGCCGGCAGCGACCCGGATTGAATTTAGCCGCGCCGTCTTTTCCCTTCGGTCATTTCGACCGAAGCGCCGCCAGGCGCGTAGTGGAGAAATCTTTCCGGCACAGTGCAATGGATCCTGCACCGCGCGTGAAAGATATCTCCGCTCCGCCCCGGATTGAATCCGGGGCTCCGGTCGATATGACGCGCGGTGAAAGACAAAGTCGATTCCGAACCGGCCGGGACGCGGCGGCGGGCTACTCTTCTGTCTTCTCCTGCGTCTCGGAGTCCGCACCGTCCCCGGCCTTCTTTTCCGCCGGCGGTTTCAGGATGTCGGCCATGGTGTAGCGCAGGAAGCGGGTGACCGTGGACGAGACCTTGTAGGCCCAGCCGGCGGTCCGCGCGTTGATCGCCGCGGCTTCCTTGCGGACTTCGGCGGCCGGTTTGAGTTTCGACTCGGCCTTCGGCTTGTCCTTCAGCAGCGCCGCTTCGTCGACAGCAGCCTCGAAGGTCATCCAGTATTTGTCGTCCTCGTCCGGCTTGCCGGTCCGGGCGAGCCTTGCGGTGACGACCAGGCCGTCGAAGGTCCTGAACTCGGCGCCGCCCGCAGCCTTGCCGGCGAAATCGATCTCGCCGGCCGGCCTGACATCCTCCAGCGTCAGGTTGTCGAGGCTCTCGCCGATATAGCGCAGGAAGCGCTCGCCCTTGATTTCGCGGTCGTCCGGCAGATTGCGCAGGGCGAATTCGGCGTCGCCGGCCTTCGCCTTGCCCACGATAATCCGGTCGGGTTCGGCCGCGTCCTTGTCCGTACCGGCGGCGGCGGTCAGGACCGCTTCCCGGATCCGCCCGGTCTTGACGTCGAGCAGCTTGCGGTCGAGCCAGTCGCCGATCTCGGCGGCCAGCTTCGGATCGCCCGCGGCAAGCCAGCTCTGCTTGTCTCCGGGCAGGCGGATATAGACCAGCGAGCGGCCGAACAGGATTTCCTTGGCATTGCTCTTGCCCACGATCACGTCGGCCACGGCCTTGCCGCCGGCGAAAGCGGTCAGCCGCTTGGACGACGCGCCCTTCTTCGCGGGATCCTCGAGATCGAGCTTGTCGTAGCGCGACGGGTCGCTGGTCTTGCGTTCGAACTGCTTGAGCTGCGACAGCGAGACCAGCGCCTCCTTTACCCTGGCGAACGTCGCCGGATAGCCGCCTTTCTCCCGGACGATCCATGTGCCGGCCTTGCGATCGAGGGTGAAATTCTTGCCCTCGGCGGTGACGCGCAGGCGGTCCACCGCGTTGACCGCCTTCGCGTCCAGGTTCGGGAAGAACCGGGCGCCCGCCGCAGGCCCGGTGGTGGTCGCCGCCGGCCGCAGCGCCGCCGCGCCGGCGATCAGGGCGGCGGTCACGGCAGTCAGGATCAGGAAGCCGGTTTTGTTCATGACGGCATTATCGTTGCGGGATCGTTGCGGGATCGTTGTGGGGCGGTTCCGAAGCGAAGACGCGCTCAGGCGGTTTCGTAGCGCCGGCGGCGCCGGCGGGCGCGCCAGACCGCGACCATGATGGCGAGCACCGCGACGATCAGCGGGATCAGCGCGATATTGTAGAATTTCGTGCGCGCCTCCAGCGCCTCGACATCCTTGCGCAGGTCGGCGAGGACGGCGCGCTGCTCCTGCCGGACGGTGATGAATTTCGCCAGATAGCCGCGCAGCGTTTCCTCCTGCTCCGCGGTGAGGACGGTCTTGCCGTCCCCGGCCCTGGTCCGGGTATCGGCGATTTTCTTCCTGAGGTCTTCGAGCTGTTGCGACAGTTCGAGCTGTTTGGCGCGCAGCTTGTTCTCGGACGCCTTGCGCAGATCGTCGACCACCGTGAACGGCCGGACCGGCGCGCCGCGCCCGCGCAGGCCGATCAGGGGTTCGGGGCGGGCAAGGTCGTCCAGCGCGTTGACGACGAAGTCGGCGTTGTTGGCGAACGGCACATACACCGCGCCCTCGCCGGCATTGGCTTTCTGGGCCCAGAAACCGGTTTCCATGAAGTCGGCATCGGCGACCAGGATGAGGTTCAGCGGCTTTTGCGACTTTGCGATATGAACAGGTTTTTCCGCTTTCTTTGCGTCGTCTCCGGCGGCCTTGTCGCTATCGTCCTTCTTGTCCGATTTCCCGGCTTCCTCGTCGATCGGCGGCCCTTTCGGGAAAGCGCTGTCCGCGTTGCCGGTGACACGCACCGCAAGCCACAGTTTCCGGTCGCCGGGGACATAGTTCCGGTAGAGGCTGAGCAGGTCCGGCTGCTGCCGGTAGTCCGCGGACTTTCCGGCGGCGGCGATGTCGGTCGTCGTCACCAGCGGCGTGACGGTTGTGCTGCCGCCCTCGGCCTTCGCGAAGTGGCCGGGAATGCCGAAGATCAGGGTCTTGATCCGGGCGGTGACCGGGTCGGCCGCGCTGCGGTCCTCCTCGCGCAGTTCCAGATAGCCGATGTGGGGCACGCTGACCGTCTGGCCCTGGAAGTTATAGGGTATCCGGATAAAGCGGTTGGCGTCGGTCGCGACGGCCTCCTTGTCATAGTCGACGCCCCAGGCCTTGAGCAGCCTGGGCAGGTCCGAACCGGGCGGGACCGGCCCGGCGCCCATGAAGGTGCGGCGCCGCGGCGCCGTCTCCGGCACCGGATCGAGCGCGATCAGCGCCTTGCCGCCCTTGAGGACGAACTGGTCGATGGCGTAGAGCGCCTTGTCCGACAGGCTCCGCGGATGGACGATCATCAAGACGTCGACATTGTCCGGGATACTGCCCTTGCTTTCGTCGATCGTCTCGACCTCGAAGGGCTTCTTGATCTCGTCCATGATCGGCCAGGGCTGCTGCATGCCGCCCTGCATGCTGAAGGTGCCGTCGATCGGCAGGCTGGCGATCAGGCCGACGACCTTCTTCTTCACGCCCAGGCTGTAGACCAGCCGGGTGATGTCGTATTCGATGAAGCGCTGGCGCGACGGATGGAAGAAGGCGATCTTTTCTTCCGCATCCACCGTGTTGGTCCCGGCGAGGCCGAAATAGACCAGCGTTCCGCTGGCATCGATCGGCACGCCTTCCATGCCGTAGGCCTCGGCCTTGTCCTCGTCGACCGAGTAGGGCTCGGGCCGGTAGGTCTCCAGCCGGATCTTGCCGTCCGCCAGGGCGGCATAGCGCTCCAGCAGGTTGCGCACCCGCTCCGCCGCCGGTCCGTAGCTGGCCACCCGGTCGACCAGCGCGGGCGAGAGGAACAGGCGCAGGACGACCGGCTCTTCGAGCGATTTCAGCACCCGCACGGTTCCGTCGGACAGGGTGAACTCCGCGTCCTCGGTCAGATCGACCGAGACGTTGCGCCCTGCGATTCCGACAAGGGCGTTGCCGACAAAGGCGTTGAAGGCGAACAGGAAGACGAAGGCGACGATCAGGGTGGCGATCGTGAGGCTGCGCCGGTCGTTGAGGAACGCCATCGGCCTACTCCGCCTTCTTGAGGTCGAGGACGAGCACGGTCGCGAAAAGGAACACGCCGATGACCGAGAGGAAGTAGAGCAGGTTGCGCAGGTCGATCACGCCTTTGCGCATTTCGGCGAAATGGTTCAGGAAGCTGAAGGACGCGACCAGGTTGACGAAGTCCTGGGGCAGAAAATCCCGGATCAGGCCGAGCACGACCTCTGCCCCCGCCATCGAAAAGACGAAGCAGACGATCGCCGCCAGCACGAAGGCGATGACCTGGTTCCTGGTCGTCGCCGACAGGCAGGAGCCGATGGCGAGATAGCCGCCGGCCATCAGGAAGCTGCCGAGATAGCCGGCGGCGATCGGCCCGTGGTCGGGCGCGCCCAGGCTCGCCACGGTGAGCCAGATCGGGAAGGTCAGCGCCAGCGCGATGCCGGCGAACAGCCAGGCCGCCAGGAATTTGCCCATAACGGCATGCCAGGTCGCGATCGGCAGGGTGAACAGCAGCTCGACCGTCCCGGTTTTGCGCTCCTCGGCCCACAGCCGCATGGCGATCGCCGGCATCAGGAAGAGGTAGACCCAGGGGTGGAAGACGAAGAAGGCGTCCAGATCCGCCTGGTTGCGCAGGAAGAAGTTGCCGAAGAAGAAGGTCAGCGCCCCGGCCAGGGCCAGGAAGACGATCAGGAAGACATAGGCGACCGGACTGGCGAAATAGGCGGCGAACTCGCGCCGGAAGACGACGGCGACGGTGCGGGCGGCGCTCATTGCGCAGCCTCCGCACCGCTGCCGGCAGCGCCGTCACCGGCCGCGCCGGGGGCGGTCAGTTCGCGGAACACGTCGTCCAGCCGGCCCTGCTCCAGGCGCAATTCGTCGACCTTCCAGCCCTTTTCGGCGACGAAGGCAGTTACCGCCGGCAGCACGCTCGCGCCCTCCCGGGGGATGACCCGGAACACCGGCTCGCCGGCCGAGCCGCCTTCCTCGACCGTGAGCACACCGTCGAGCTGCCCGAGCGCGGCGCGCTCTTCGGCGGACGGCATGGCGAGGGTGCGCAGGGTGACGGTATTGTGGTGCTGCGCCCGCGCTTCGAGTTCGGCGGGCGTGCTGTCGGCCAGCAGCCGTCCCTGGGCGATGATCATCGCCCGGCTGCACACCGCGTGGACCTCTTCGAGAATGTGGGTCGAAATGACGATGGCCTTGTCCGGCGCCATGTCGTTGATGACCTGGCGCACATGGTGCTTCTGGTTCGGGTCCAGGCCGTCGGTCGGCTCGTCCAGGATCAGCACGTCCGGATCGTGCAGCAGCGCCTGGGCCAGGCCGACCCGCCGGGTGAAGCCCTTCGACAGGGTCTCGATCGGCTGGTCGAGCACCGTATCGAGCTGCGCGATCTCGACGACCCGGTCGACCGCCCCGGCGCGTTCGGCGCCGCCCAGGCCGCGGCTGGCGCCGATGAAGTTCAGGAAGCTCCGCGCCGTCATGTCGGCGTAGAGCGGCGCGCCTTCCGGCAGGTAGCCGATGCGGGACTTGGCGGCGATCGGCGCGGTGCGGATGTCGTGGCCGCACACGGCGGCGGTGCCGGCCGTCGGGGTGATGAAGCCGGTGATCATTTTCATGGTCGTCGACTTGCCGGCGCCGTTCGGGCCGAGAAAGCCGAGCACCTCGCCCCGCTCGACCGAAAAGGAAACGTCGTCGACCGCCCGGATCGGGCCGAAATGCTTGGTAAGCGACTGAACTTCGATCATTCGGTCCAACGCCTGACACGTGTAGTGGGCAGGTGCAGCGATAGGTGCAAAAAACCCGGCTGAACGGCTTGAACAAACCGGCCGGGCGGCGACGGACGGAACGCAAGAGGCTCCGAACCGGGCGCAGGATTCGCACCCGTTCGCCGTGCCGCCGCTATAGATGCGCGCAAACAAGGCAATTTCAAGATGGATTTCCGTCCTTCGAGATGGGGCTTCGCGACGCGGTGCTTCGCACCGCTCCTCAGCCCCTCTTCAGGATGAAGAGGTTTTTTGGCTCGACACGTTCGGCTTCATCCTGAGGAGGGCGTTGAGGAGGCGCGCTAGCGCCGTCTCGAAACGCCCGTCTCGAAGGACGCGGCGATGCGCGGCAGCCAGAGCAGCAGAAAGGCCGCCCGGGCGAGCAGGAAGACGTAGAGCGACAGCCACAGCCCGTCGTTGCCCCAGAGGTCGAGCAGCGCATGGCCGGCCGCCAGGTAGACGGCGAGCGCCAGCGCCATGCCGTTGCGCATTTCGCGGGTCCGGGTCGCGCCGATGAAGATGCCGTCGAGCTGGAAGCTCCACACGCCGGCGAGCGGGATCGCGATGGCCCAGGGCAGGTAGGCCCGGGCCGTCTCGCGCACCTCCGCGATGTCGGTCAGCGTATCGATAACCAGGCCGCCGACGGCGAGATAGGCCAGCGCGAAGCCGGCCGCGACGATCCCCGCCCACAGGGTGGTCAGCCGGGCGGCAGCGCGGTATTGCGCCCGGTTCCGGCCGCCGATGGCGCCGCCGACCAGCGCCTCGGCGGCGAAGGCGAAGCCGTCCAAGCCGTGGCCGATCAGCAGGAAGAAGTGGAACAGCACGGCGTTGGCCGCCAGCACCGTCTCGCCCAGCTTCGCGCCCTGGGCGGTGAACCAGGCGAAGCCGAAGATCAGGCACAGGGTGCGCAGGAAGATATCGGCGTTGGCGCGCAGCAGCCCGGCCGTCCGGCTGCGGTCCGCGAACAGCCGGCGCAGGCGCCAGCGCCCGCCGAGCGGCCGATGCAGCCGCGCGACGACGGCCAGGCCGATGGCCGCGGTCGAGACCTCGGCGATCAGGGTCGCCAGCGCTACGCCCTCGATGCCCCAGCCGAAGACCGGCACGAACAGCAGGTCGAGCGCGATGTTCAGGCCGTTCATGTAGAGGGTGAGCGCGAGGACCGTGCCGGTCCGCTCCATGCCGATCAGCCAGCCGATGCAGACGTAGACCAGCAGCGCCGCCGGCGCGCCCCAGACCCGGATGTCGAAATAGGCGCCGGCCAGGCCTTCGACCCGCGGCGGCGCCTCCACGGCCCAGAAGGCGAACCACTGCGCCGGCGCCTGCAACGCAACGATGGCGAGTCCGAGCGCCGCCGCCAGCAGGGCCGTGCGCAGCGCGACGTTGCGGATTTCCTGATGGTCGCCGGCGCCGCGCGCCTGCGCGACGAAGCCGGTGGTCGCCATGCGCAGGAAGCCGAAGGCCCAGTACAGGAAACTGAAGATCAGCGCGCCGACGGCGACGCCGCCGATATAGGCCGGCGACGGCAGGTGCCCCATGACCGCGGTATCGACCGCGCCGAGCAGCGGCTGGCCGATATTCGCCAGGATGATCGGCACGGCGAGCCGGAGCACGCGGCGATGGGTAACGCCGCCGTCCGGTGCGGCGGAAGGAGCGGATGAGGCCAAGGATGCGCCTGTTTTCTCGTAACGGGCTCGTAACGGGTGTGCCGTCCGCCCTTCGATACGCCGCGGGGCCGGTTCCGAGCAACGCCCCCGGGGGTGGGGAGGCGGCTGTCCCGGCTACAGGGGCCAGGCAGCGGGGCCTTACGCGGGCCGGCGGACGGGAACGGCGTAGGTTTCCCGGCGGTCAACCCTCGTACAGGTTCCTGGCGACGACATCCTCGTTCCACTCCAGGCCCACGCCGGGGACGTCCGGGATGTGCAGATGGCTGTCCCTGACCTCGTAGGGCTTCTGCAGGATCGGTTCGGCCCAGTCCTGCCACTCCAGCCAGTGGGCGGTCTCGGTCACCCGCATCATGTGGGCGCCGACCTCGGGATAGAGATGCGTCGACACCGGGACGCCGGCCGCGCCGGCGATGGCCGCCGCGCGCATCCATCCGGTAACGCCGCCGATGCGCATGAAATCCGGCATGACATAATCGCAGGCCTGCGCACGCAACGCCCGGTGCAGATCGCGGGGCCCGTAAAAATTCTCGCCGATCTGCAGGGGCGTCCTGAGCTCCCGGGCGAGCTGGGCGCAGCCGTCGAAATTGTCGTAGACGACCGGCTCTTCCAGCCAGGCGAGGCCCAGATCGTCGAGCATGTGGCACCGGCGCAGGGCCTCCGCCATGTCGAGGCCCTGGTTGAAATCGATCATCAGATGCATGTCTTCGCCGACCGACCGGCGAACCGCATCGATCGTGGCGAGGTCGTCCCGGGGATTGTCCCGGCCGAGACGCAGTTTCAGGCCTTCGAACTGTCCTTCGTCGCGGATCTCGACGGCCTCGGCGGCAACTTCGGACGGCGACATGAGCCAGAGCCCGTTGCTGTTGTAGGCGCGCACCGGGCCGGGCGACCCGCCGAGCAGGGTGCAGAGCGGCATGCCGGCGGCCTTGGCCAGCGCGTCCCACACCGCCATGTCGATGCCGGAAACGGCGATCATCGACAGGCCTTCGTAGCCGACGAAGTGCAGCGACTTTCGCGCGGTCTCGTAGAGTTCGGCCGGCGCCAGCGTCCGGCCCTCGAGCATCGCCGCCAGGTCGTGCAGGGCGGGCACGAGATAGTGCATCGACTTGACGATGTAGGGCTCCAGATAGCTGCGCCCGACGATCCCTTCCCCGGTCTTCAAATCGATCAGGATAAGCGGCCATTCCGTAATGGTCGCGATCCTGGCGACGACCGGGCGCCGCAGCTTGAGAACCACGGCGCGCACATCGATGCTGTGGAAGGTCAGTGTTTCGGGCTTCATTTATCGGCGCTCCATCGGCGATGCTGGGCTCTCGGTGCAAAATCGCTCATTCGGTTTGCGGCGGCCCGGCCGGACCGGAGCACCCCGGATTTACGACAGGGGAGGCAGGCTTGCAGGCCGAACGCGGGCGTTGCAACGGGGATCGGCGGTGGCATAGTGCCCCGAACCAGCCATGACTGCCACGATCGGGAGAAAACGGGATGAAGATCCGCAAGATCGTCACCGTCGTCGAGGAGACAAGGCGCGAGCTCGACCGGCCGGTGGAGCCGGCGGCCCGCCAGGCCGCGGCCATCGCGGTGATCGCGAACCCCTATGCCGGGGTCTACGACGAGGAACTGGAAGAACTGCAGCAGGCCGGCGCCGAACTCGGCGCTCTCCTGGTGCAGCGCGCGATGGACGCGCTCGGCATCGACGGGGCGTCGGTCGCGAGCTACGGCAAGGCGGCGATCGTCGGCGTGAAAGGCGAGCGCGAGCACGCGGCGGCGGTGATGCACCCCACGATGGGCAAGCCGGTGCGCGCGATCGTCGGGCCGGCGAAGTCGATCATGCCGTCGACCAAGAAGATCGGCGGGCCGGGCACGGTGATCGACTGCCCGCTGCATCACAAGGACGAAATGTGGACGTTCAGCCATTTCGACGCCATGCAGGTCTCGGTCACCGACGCCCCGCGCGGCGACGAGATCGTGGTCGTCATCGCGGTCAGCGATTCGGGCCGTCCGTTCCACCGGATCGGCGAGAACCTGGATGTCTCGAACCTGATGTCCAGCAACGAATAGAGTTTCCTCATCCCGCCATTTTAGGCGATCGGTTCGTCCGGCAATCGTCGGAGACGGTCTGGGTCGCACTGCTCCGGAGCGGCGGCCTCGCCCCGACGACGATTCAGGCCTGCGCCTTCGCGCTTGCCAAGGGGCGCTGGGGATGACAGGACGGCCGGACCAACAAAGGAGAGACTGGAATGAGCAGACTGGATGGCAAGGTCGCGGTCGTCACCGGCGCCGCCCAGGGCATCGGGGAGACCTATTCGAAAGCGCTCGCGGCGGAGGGCGCCCGGGTGGTGGTATCGGATATCGCCGATCCGTCCCGCGTGGTCGACGCGATAACGGGCGCCGGCGGCGAGGCGATCGGCAGGATCGCCGACGTGACCGACGACGCGTCGCTTTCGGGTCTCGTCGAGGCTGCCGAATCGGCGTTCGGGCCGATCGATATCCTGGTCAACAACGCGGGGCTTTTCTCGGAGCTGCGCCTGACCCCGATCATGCAGCTCACGAACGAGGAATGGGACCGGGTGATGACGGTTAACATGCGGGGCACGTTCCAGACCACCAAGGCCGTCGTTCCCAGCATGCTCAAGAACGGAGGGGGCAAGATCATCAATATCAGTTCGGGCACCTTTTTCTACGGCGGGCCCGGCATCGCGCACTATGTCTGCTCGAAAGGCGCGGTCATCGCCTTCACGCGTTCGGCGTCGCGGGAATTCGGCGACAAGAACATCAAGGTGAACTGCATCGCGCCCGGCCTGGTCGAGACCGAAGGCGTGCGGAACCACCCCGATCTTCACGTCGCCCGCGCGCCGACGTTGCAGGCGCGCGCCATCAAGCGGGAGATGGTGTCGGAAGACCTGATCGGGACGCTGCTGTTCCTGGCGAGCGAAGACAGCGACTTCGTGACCGGACAGACATTCAACATCGACGGCGGCAGGCACAATTATTGAGCCGGGCGCGTCGGCGGGGCGGGATTTGCGAGGAACCTGCGGCGCGCCGGAAGACGCTCAGGCGTCGGTCTTGGAGACCCAGGGGATGCGGCCGAACTCGATGCCCTCGTCGCGCAGGGCCTCGGATTCGGCGTCCGTCGCCTCGCCGTAGATGCTGCGCTCCCGGGTCTCGCCATGGTGGATCTTGCGCGCCTCGTCGGCGAATTTCGGGCCGACATAGTCGGCATTCTTCTCCACGTGCCGGCGCATTTCCACCATCGCCTCGCGGATCTTGCCCATGACATGGATGCGCTTGGCGTCCTCATGCGAGACCGGGCGCGAGACGGGCGCCGGCGGCCCGGCGGGCCCGGGCGAAGGGATCGGGGGCGAGGCAGGCGTATCGGACCCGTCCCCGCCTCTGTCGGCGTCTGGGGGATCGGCAGGCGCCGGCCCATCATGCCGGGTCGCCTTGGTCCCGGAGAGCGCCGGGGCCATCGGGGCGCGGCGCACCTTGACCGAGCCGCAGTCCGGGCAGGAGACCGCACCGGCAGCCTGCAGGGTTTCGTAGGTCTTCGAATCCCTGTACCAGCCTTCGAATTCGTGGCCGGCCTCGCAGCGGACGGTGTAACGGATCATCGCGTACCCTGCATGCAGCAACGCCCCTGTTCGCGGCGTTCGCGCGTCATAGCATGCATTTAGGGATTTTTGCGCGTCAACGGAAGGCCCGGCGGCGCGATGACTGAACCGGCGAGACCGGAACCGGCGAAACCCGAACCGGCCTTGGCGGCGCCCAGCCCCTGGGTGTCGCGCTTCCTGCCGCCGGCTCCGGCGGACGGCGGCCGTCTCCTGGACCTCGCAGCCGGCAAGGGGCGCCACACGAAGCTCGCCCGCGCGCGCGGCTGGCGGGTGACCGCCGTGGACCGGGAAACCGGCGCGCTGGCCGCTCTGGCCGCGGAAGACACGGGCATCGCCGCGCTGGAGATGGACCTGGAGTCCGGCGACGCCGATGCAACGGTGCGGGCCGTCGGCGCTGCCGGACCGTTCGGCATCGTCATCGTCTGCAATTACCTGCACCGCCCGCTGTTGCCGCATCTGCCGGCGCTGCTGAAGCCGGGCGGGCGGCTGATCTACGAGACCTTCATGGTGGGCAACGAGGCCTACGGCCGGCCGCGCAACCCGGATTTCCTGCTGCGGGACGGCGAACTGCGGTCGGTCTTCGAGGGCCGCCTGGCGACGCTTGCCTTCGAACAGGGCTTCGACGCGCATCCCTCGCCGCGCGTCGTCCAGCGCTATGCCGGCCTGTCGGGCGAATCGGCCGACGCCGTTTGATCCACTGCCTGCGCATATTAGTTCATCCGGGCGTTTGCCAAACCGGGCGGAGCGCTGGGCGCTGCAGCCGGCGTCCGCCTGCCGAGCGATGGAGGAAGAAGACGATGGCTGTCAGAATTGGCGACGAGGCGCCGAACTTTACCGCCGACACGACCGAAGGCGAGATCACGTTCCACGATTATGTCGGCGACGGCTGGTGCGTGCTGTTCTCGCATCCCAAGGACTTCACCCCGGTCTGCACCACCGAACTGGGCAGCGTGGCGCGCCTGATGCCGGAATTCCACAAGCGGAACTGCAAGGTCATGGGCCTGTCGGTCGATTCCGTCGAGGACCACAACGCCTGGAAGAACGATATCGAGGAAACCCAGGGCGCGGCGGTGACCTACCCGCTGGTCGGCGACACCGAGATGACCGTGGCCAAGCTCTACGACATGCTGCACCCGAATGCGCGCGGCGAGGCGAAGGCGCGGACCGCGGCGGACAACGCCACCGTGCGCTCGGTCTTCATCGTCGGCCCCGACAAGAAGGTGAAGGCGACGCTCACCTATCCGATGAGCTCAGGCCGCAACTTCAACGAAATCCTCCGGCTGATCGATTCCTGCCAGCTCACGGCGGCGCACCAGGTGGCGACCCCGGCCGACTGGCGGCATGGCGAGGAATGCATCATCGTGCCCGCGGTGTCCGACGAGGCCGCGAAGGAGAAGTATCCGGACGGCTGGCGCACGGAGAAGCCGTATCTCCGCTACGTTCCGCAGCCGTAAGGCATCCGGGCGGTCATCCATCCGGTCCGGCCGTTACCGGCGGCCGGACTTTTCTTTTCGCCGGCGCTCGCGCATGATCGCCGCGCTGCCGGCAGTGCCGCCGCGACGCGCCCGCCGGCCCATCCGGTGACGGCATGCTGAAGACCCGCATCATCCCCTGCCTCGACGTCAAGGACGGCCGCGTCGTCAAGGGCGTGAACTTCGTCGACCTGGTCGATGCCGGCGATCCGGTCGAGCAGGCGAAGCTTTACGACCGGGAAGGCGCAGACGAACTGTGCTTCCTGGACATCACGGCGAGCCACGAAAACCGCGACACGATCTACGACGTCGTCGACCGCACGGTCGCCTCCTGCTTCATGCCGGTGACCGTCGGCGGCGGCGTGCGCGAGGTTGAGGACATCCGCAAGCTGCTGCTCGCCGGCACGGACAAGGTCTCGATCAACACCGCCGCCGTGCACCGGCCGGACTTCGTGCAGGAAGCCGCCAACAAGTTCGGCCGCCAGTGCATCGTGGTCGCCATCGACGCCAAGCGGACGACGGTTGGCCCCAACGCCGGCGATTTCGAGATCTACACCCATGGCGGGCGCACGCCGACCGGGATCGAAGCCGTCGCCTGGGCCCGGCGCATGGCGGATTACGGCGCCGGCGAACTGCTGCTGACCTCGATGGACCGGGACGGCACCAAGGCCGGCTTCGACCTGGAACTGACCCGGGCGATCGCCGATGCGGTGCCGGTTCCGGTGATCGCGTCCGGCGGCGTCGGCACGCTCGACCATCTGGTCGAGGGCGTCACGCAGGGCCGCGCCTCGGCGGTGCTCGCGGCCTCCATCTTCCATTTCGGCACCTATACCATCGCCGAGGCCAAGGCCCATATGGCGGCGGCCGGCGTGCCGGTGCGCCCGCACCGTGCGGCCCCGGAAGCGGCCCCGAGAGCGGCCCCGAAAGCGGCCCCGAAAGCGGCAATAAAGAAAGCAACGGAGGAAGCGGCGTGAGCGCGCGCGACGCCCAACGCGATGCCCAAAGCAATTCAGGCGCCCGGCATGTGCTGGACGTTCTGTATGAAACTGTCGAGAGCCGGCGCGGCGCGGATCCGGCGTCCTCCTGGACCGCCCGGCTGCTCGCCGGCGGCGTTCCGGCCGTGGCGAAGAAGACCGGCGAGGAAGCGGTCGAGGCCATCCTCGCCGCCATGGCGGAAGACCCCGACGCGCTGGCGGCCGAGAGCGCCGACCTGCTCTATCACCTGCTGGTGCTGTGGGCGGCCTGCGGCGTGACGCCGGATCGGGTGTGGCGTGAACTGGAGCGGCGCGAAGGCACGTCGGGCCTTGCCGAGAAAGCCGCCCGGACCCCATAACGGCCCATAACGAAGAGACAGAAAAACCGCACTAGCGCGAGACCGGCCCGCCGATGAGCTACGATCCGAACAACATCTTCGCCAAAATCCTGCGCGGCGAGATTCCCTGCGACAGGGTTCACGAGAACGATCATGCGCTGGCCTTCCGGGACATCAACCCGCAGACGCCGGTCCATGTCCTGGTCATCCCGAAGGGCGCCTACGCCGACCTGACCGACTTCGCGGCCAACGCCCCGGCCGACGAGATCGAGGGCTTCGTGCGCGCGCTCGGCGAGACGGCGCAGATGCTCGGCATTACGGACGGCGGCTACCGGGCGCTCACCAACATCGGCGAGCACGGGCTGCAGGAAGTGCCGCACTTCCACGTCCACCTGTTCGGCGGCCAGCCGCTGGGCCGCATGATCAAACCGCCGGGGAAGTAGGCGGCGGGTCTGGCGGACGGTTCCGGTTGACTTTGGCTCTGTCGAATTTGTCCGGCCATCCCTCGCGCGACAGGTCCGGCGCGGTATCCGGATCGAATTCCGGGTCTGCATCGGGCTCGATCGCCGTTCCCGTCCTCTTGCGCCGGTCGGCAAGTTTCTCTTCGCCGGTCATCGGACCTGTTACCCATGTATCCGGTCCAGACAGTTACCCATCTGTCCGGTCTGCACAATTTCCCCCTCCCCCAAGGGGAGGGGGATTCGGTTAGTGCCCCTTTCGCAGAGGAATCCGAGGGAGGGGATTGTGGTTGCAGCGCTGCGCGTTTCGCGGCACGTCACACCCACCTGACCACCCCTAGTTGTTCGGCGTTTCGCGCGGGGCGTATTTGTTGAGGATGCGCTGCAGCGTGCGCCGGTGCATGTTCAGCCGGCGGGCGGTTTCCGACACGTTGCGGTCGCACTGCTCGTAGACCCGCTGGATATGCTCCCAGCGCACCCGGTCGGCCGACATCGGGTTTTCCGGCGGGCCGGGCAGCGGCCGGTCGGTATTCAGGAGCGCCGCCTCGATCTGGTCGGCGTCGGCCGGCTTGGGCAGGTAGTCCACGGCGCCGGCTTTCACGGCGGCGACGGCGGTCGCGATGTTGCCATAGCCGGTCAGCATGATGACGCGGCAGTCGGGCTTGACCTCGTGCAGGGCGGCCACGACGTCGAGGCCGCTGCCGTCGCCCAGGCGCAGGTCGATCACCGCGTAGTCCGGCATTTCCGACTTGGCGCAGGCGACGCCCTGGGCGGCGCTTTCGGCCGCCACAACGCTGAAGCCGCGCCGCTCCATCGCCAGGATCAGGCGCTGCCGCAGGGGGCGGTCGTCGTCAACGACCAGAAGTTTTCCTTTACTGTCCTGCGTGTTCTCCGACACGTCCGGTCTCCGAAGTTGCGTGTTCGAGCTCCCGGCGCGGCCAGGTTATCCGAACGATGGCGCCGGCCCCCCACCAGTCCCACCAATCCTGATTGGCGAACCGGAGTGTGGCGCCCGTACGATTGAGCAGGTTCTGGGCGATGAACACGCCCAGCCCCATATGCTCGCCTTCGCCGTCCGCACCGGCACGAGTCGAAACATAAGGCTCGCCGAGGCGGTCTAGCAAGTGCGCCGAAAATCCGGGGCCGTCGTCGATGATCTCGACGGTCACCGTTTCGTCGTCCCAGCGTGCCCGCAGGATGACTTCGGCCTCGGCGAACTGGGTGGCGTTCTGGATCAGGGTGCCGACGGCGCGGAGGAATTCCGGGCTGCGGGTCAGGACCGGCTCGGGGCTGCCCAGCGCCTCGCCGACCGGGCGGAAATCGTATGTCAGATTGACGGTCGCGGTCAGGTACGGCCGGGCGGCTTCGGCGAGCATGGTGCTGAGCGGCAGCCGGCTGTAGGGCTCGCCGCCCTCGGTCTCGGGCTGGCGGCTCAGCTCCATCAGGATTTCGCGGCAGCGGCCGGTCTGTTCCAGGATCAGCTCGACATCCTCTGCCATCGGGCTGCCGGGCTTCAGATCGTGGCTCAGCTCCTTTGCGGTGACCGCAATCGTCGCCAGCGGCGTGCCGAGCTCGTGGGCCGCCGCCGCGGCCAGCCCCCCGAGCGACGACAGGCGCTGCTCGTGTTCCAGCGCCACCTGCGCCGCGTTCAGCGCATCCTGCATGCGCCGGCCCTCCTCGGCGACGCTGCCGACGAAGGCGGCGATGAACAGGCCACCGATCACCAGCGCCTGCCAGACGCCCAGCACATAGAACACCGGCAGTTCGAGAAGCGGCTCCGGCCCCGGCAGCGGTTCGTACCGGAACGCGAGCACGCTGATGCAGACCGCGACGAGCAGGCCGAGGCTGAGCGTGCTGATGCGCGACAGGACCGAGGCCGAGACCACCACCGAAGCGAGGAGCATCACAGCAAACGGATTCTGCAGGCCGCCGGTGAGATAGAGCAGCGTCGACAATTGCAGGATATCGTAGGTCAGCCAGAGCGCCGCGGACCGGTCGGAGAGCGTGCCGCTCATCGGCCGGGTCAGCATGATGCCGATATTGACCGCCGCCGAGACGGCGACCGTTGCCAGGCAGGCGAGCAGCGGCAGCGGGTAGTTCAGCCCAAAATTGACGATCAGCACCGCCGCCAACTGTCCCCCGACAGCGAACCACCTTATGTAGACGAGCGTCCGCAGGCGCACCCGCCCCGGTTTCGGGGCGGTGAAGCGCTGGATCGCGGCGAGTTTGGATCTCATTGTCCGGCTGTCATGGCCCCTTCGGGGGCGAACTGCTTCCGGGGGCGAATTGCTTCCGGGCCCGACCGCCCGGAAGCAGGGTTCGGTAACGGGCCTCAGTACTGGCGAAGACAGGCGATGTTCGCAAGGCGATTGATGCAGTTTCCGGCGGCAGAGCGGTGAGCGTGGCCCAGGCCGAAGCGCCGCCCCCCGCCATACGGGTCTCCAAGCTGACCAAATCCTACGACGACGTGCTGGCCGTCAACCGCCTGTCGTTCAGCGTGGCGGAGGGCACGACGGCGGCGCTGCTCGGCGGCAACGGCGCGGGTAAGACCACGACGATCTCGATGATCCTGGGCCTGCTCCTGCCGACCAGGGGGCGGATTTCGGTGCTCGGCGTCGACATGCTGACGCATCGCTACGATGCCCTGCCGCGGATGAATTTCTCCTCGCCCTATGTCGACCTGCCCAAGCGCCTGACCGCGCGGGAGAACCTGAAGGTCTACGCCGGGCTCTACGGCATCGGGCGGGCGGCGCGGCGGATCGGCGAACTGGCCGAGGAGCTGGACCTGACTGCCTTCATGGACCGGCCGAGCGGCACGCTGTCCGCCGGGCAGCGGACCCGGCTGGCGCTCGCCAAGGCGCTGCTCAACGAGCCGGACGTCCTGCTGCTCGACGAACCGACCGCCTCGCTCGACCCGGATACCGGCGACCGGATCCGGACCTATCTCGAAACCTACCGGGATACGCGCCGCGCCACCATCCTGCTCGCCTCGCACAACATGGCCGAGGTCGAGCGCCTGTGCGGCCGGGTGATGATGATGCGCGCCGGCCGGATCGTCGACCAGGGCAGCCCGGCCGAACTGATCCGCCGCTACGGCCGCGCCAATCTGGAGGATGTCTTTCTCGACATCGCGCGCAACCGGCACCGTGCAGACCGGCGCGACGAGCAAAAGGGCCCCGAACAAAAGGGCAGGGCGGCATGAGCGGGTCCGCTGCCGCCGGGACCCGGGGCGCGTTCGCCACATGGCGGCGCATCCGGGCGATGGTGCTGCGCTACGTCTATCTCTACCGCGGGTCGTGGCCGCGCATCCTGGAAATGGCCTACTGGCCGACCCTGCAGATGATCATGTGGGGCTTTCTCACGATCTTCCTGGCGAGCAAGTCCGGGTTTTTCGTCCAGGCCGCCGGGGTGCTGATCGCTGCCGTCCTGCTGTGGGACGTGCTGTTCCGCGCCTCGCTCGGCGTCAGCCTGTCCTTCCTGGAGGAAATGTGGTCGCGCAACCTCGGCCACCTGTTCGTCAGCCCGCTCCGGCCCGGCGAATTCGTCGCCGCGCTGACGCTGATGTCGGCGATCCGCGTGCTGATCGGGGTGATCCCCGCCGCCCTGCTCGCGATCTGGCTCTACGCCTATTCGATCTTCGACATGGGGCTGCCGCTGATCGCCTTCTTCGCCAACCTCCAGGTCATGGGCTGGTCGTTCGGGCTGGTCGTGTGCGGCCTGCTGATGCGCTACGGCCTGGGCGCGGAGAGCATCGCCTGGTTCGCGATCTTCGCGGTCGCGCCGTTCAGCGCCATCTACTATCCCCTGTCGGTCATGCCGGACTGGCTGCAATGGATCGCCGGAATCCTGCCGTCGACCCATGTCTTCGAGGGGATGCGGGCGGTCCTGGTCGACGAGACCTTCCGGACCGATCTATTGGTCAACGCCGTCGCCCTGAACGCCATCTACCTCACCATTTCCGTCGTCGTTTTCCTGCGCTTCTTCCGCTCCGCGCGCGAACGCGGCCTGATCCTGCAGATCGGAGAATAGGCGGCGTTCCGGACACAGAGCCCGCCGGAGGGACCGTAGGGGAGGGTTTCAAACCCTCCCCTACAACCGATTCGGACAGGCGCCGGCCGTACGGACGGGCTGGTCCTGTCGGCACCGGGCGGGATAGCCTATAATCCGGATCGAAGTGCCCGGCCGGCCCCGGCAGGCGCGGTTCGACCGGGGCCGGCCGGGCGCACATGAGGAAGCGGGACGATGAGTACCGACGATCCCAAGGGCGAGCGCGGCGACGATCCGGACTCCTGGCTCGGCCTGTCGAGGAAGAGTGGCGGCGGCCCGCTCGAAGGCGGCGGCTGGTTTCGCGACTGCCGCAACGCCGCGATCATCCTGACCGGCTGGCCGTTCGGCCGGCGCGGCGAGATCGGCCGGGCCGCCGAGGCGGACAGCCGCCGCGCCTTCGTCCTGGTCGGCCTGGCGCTCGGCCTGGCGGCGGCCCTGTTCGCCTGGCTCGCCGATCTCCTCGGCCTCCAGGCCTTCGGCGCCGCCGTGTTCGCCGCGGTCACGCTCGCTACGCTCTCCCATGCCCGGGCCGAGGGCGCCGCAGCCGCTGCGGCTGCGAACCTTGCCGGCGCGGAGGAAGGCTCCGACGCGCGTTTTGCCGTTGTTGCGGCCGCCGTCGGCGCCGTGCTGCTCGCCCGGATTGCCGGCCTCGCCGCCCTGGCGCCGCTCACCGCCATGCTTGCCGCGCTGCTCGCCGCGCAGGTCCTTTCGACCGCGACCATGGCGCTCGCGACCCTGCCGGGCGGGGACGGCGACGCCGATCCGCTGTTCGACGCCCAACGCGATAACCCCCGGTCCGACAGGGGCGGCAACGTCGCCCTGTGGATCAGCGCCGCCGCCGCCCTGCTGCTCGCCATCCTGTTCCTCGGCCTGTGGACGGCCCTGCTGGCGGCGGCCGTGAGCCTGATCGTCGGCGCACTGGTCTTCGTGTCCGCAGACCTGTTCGGGATGCCGCGCGACAGGAACCTTCTCCACACCCTGCGCATCAAGTCTGAACTTGCGGTCATCGTAACGGTGGTCGCCGTCAGTTGATCGAGCACGAGGTTTCCGGCATGACTGTAACCGTAACCCGGTGGTGGTGGGTCCGCCACGCGCCGGTCATCGACGACGGCGGCCGCTTCTACGGCCAGGCGGACCTGGAGGCCGATACCGGGGACATGGCGGCCCACCGCGCCCTCGCCAAAGCCCTGCCGCCGGACGCGGTGTGGGTCTCCTCCCATCTCCGGCGCACCCACCAGACCGCGGCCGCCATCGGCGCGGCCGGCTATCCGCTGCCCGAGGTCGCCCATCACCGGGACCTGGCCGAGCAGCATTTCGGCGACTGGCAGGGCACGCCGCGCGCGCCGGCCTACGAGAAACACGGCGGCTTTTACGGCTTCTGGATGAGCGTTCTGGACAAGGCGCCGCCGAACGGCGAGAGCTTCAACGACCTGCGCCGGCGGATCGGCGCTGCGGTGCAGCGGCTGTCCGCCGAGCATCGCGGGCGGGACATCGTCGCCGTCGCCCACGGCGGGACGATCCGGGCGGCGCTCGTCGGCGCCTTCGATCTGCCCTCGGCGATGGCGCTCAGCCTGACCATCGGCAACAGCTCCCTGACCCAGATGGACCTGGTCGAGGAGCCGGGCCGGGGCGCCCGCTGGATGCTCAACCTGCTTAACGGATATGGTGTGGGTGGTTTGCGCTGACGCCGGGCCGGCCGCGCGCGTCGATCCGTTCGTAGGGGAGGGTTTGAAAAGGGTTGATGTTCCTGACTATGCGTCCGCGGCCCACGGCCATTGCGATAATCGACGTCGTTACCCATCCCTCCATTGCCGCCCCGGACGGAGCGCGGCGGAGATCCGGGGCGGCACAATTGGTTCTCTTGGCCGCAGACGGACGAAGCGGCAGCCGCTATCGAATCCGTGAATGCCGATAATGCGTTAAATCGTTGTGCAGCGCACCGCAGCGTGGTTTGTTGCAGTGCAACAGGGGGGCCGGGCGGCACAGTGCCTCCGGAAGAGTTCGGATCCGAAACAACGGCGGCCGGGAGCGCACCGCTCATGCTCTATTCCCTGTACGACTGGCAGCTCGCCGCCTTTGCCCCGATGCGCACGATGGCGGTCGCCGGCCGGAGTTTCCTGACCAATCCGGACTTTCCGTTCACCGAGAGCCGGTTCTTCCGCGGCGTCGCCGCCGGCTGCGAACTGTTCGAGCGCGTCACCCGGCGCTACGAGAAGCCGGCCTGGGGCCTGGACCGAACCCGGATCGGCGGCGCGCCGGTTGCGGTGACGGAAGAGATCGTCGAGGCCCGGCCGCACTGCAACCTGCTGCATTTCCGGCGCGATGCGGGCGGTTCCGCGGCGGGCGACGATCTGAAGGTTCTCGTCGTCGCCCCGATGTCGGGCCATCACGCCACGCTGCTGCGCGGCACGGTCGCCGCCCTGCTGCCGGAGCACGACGTCTACATCACCGACTGGATCGACGCCGGCCGGGTGCCGGTTTCGCGGGGCCGGTTCGATCTCGACGATTATGTCGACCACGTCATCGCCTTCCTGCAACGGCTCGGTCCCGGCGCCCATGTCGTCGCGGTGTGCCAGCCCTCGGTGCCGGTGCTGGGCGCGGTTTCCCTGATGGCGGCAGACGGCGACCCGTGCCGGCCGGCGTCCATGACGCTGATGGGCGGGCCGGTCGATACGAGGATCAACCCGACCCGGGTCAACGATTTCGCCAAGCGGCACAGCCTCGGCTGGTTCGAGCGCTCGGTCATCACCCGGGTGCCGTTCGGCTACGAAGGATTCAACCGGCGGGTCTATCCCGGATTCCTCCAGCTCACCGGCTTCATGTCGATGAATTTCGACCGCCACTTCGGCGCCCATCTCAAGCTGTTCGAGCATCTGATCCGGGGCGACGGCGACAGCGCCGAAGCGCACCGCAAATTCTACGACGAATACATGTCGGTGATGGATATGACCGCGGAGTTCTATCTCCAGACCGTCGATGTCGTGTTCCGGCAGCACGCCCTGCCCAGGGGCGAATGGGTCTCGCGCGGGCGCAGGATCGAGCCGGCCGCGATCGAAAACACCGCCCTGCTCACCGTGGAAGGCGAACTGGACGATATTTCGGCGGTCGGCCAGACCCGGGCGGCGCACGACCTGTGCACCGGCATCCCGCACGACCGCCGCCGCCACATCCTGCAGCCTGACGTCGGCCACTACGGCATTTTCAACGGCCGCCGCTGGCGCGAACTGATCTGTCCGCAGGTCCGCGACTTCATCCGCGCCGCCCACGCTTCGGGCGGCCCGCTCCCCCCGTGACGGATTTCCTGACGCTCGACGCCGCCGGACTGCCGGTGACGGTGGGCGTGCGGCGCAGCGCCCGGGCGCGGCGCATCCTGCTGCGGATCGACCGCAACGCGCGCGAGGCCGAACTGGTGCTGCCGCCGGGCGCGTCGGTCGCCGAGGGCCGGGCCTTCGCCGAGAAGAAGGCGCTGTGGCTGCGCAACCGGCTGGCGCTGCTGCCGGAAGCCATGCCCTTCGAACCCGGCGGGACGGTGCCGGTCCTCGGACGGGACCGCCTGCTGGTCCATGACCCGGAGGCGCGCGCCGGCGTCGTGCTGGACGGCGGCCGGCTGATCGTTTCGGGCGATCGCGAGTTCTTCGCCCGCCGGCTGCACGACTGGCTCAGGCGCGAGGCCCGGCGCCGCATCGCCGGACTGGCGCACGACAAGGCGGCCCGCATCGGCCGGACGGTGGCGCGGGTTTCCGTGCGCGACCAGCAGAGCCGCTGGGGCTCGTGCAGCACGACCGGGAATCTGAATTTCTCGTGGCGGCTGATCCTCGCGCCGGCCGGGGTGCTGGACTATGTCGTGGCCCACGAGGTCGCCCATCTCGCGGAGCCGAACCACTCGGACCGCTTCTGGCGTCTGGTCGATACGCTGACGGATCACGCGGATTTCGGCCGGTCCTGGCTGCGCAGGCACGGCCCGCGCCTGCACGCCTACGGCGCCGCCTGACCGGAGCGGCAGGACACGCATCGGATAGCGCCGGCGGCCGGTCTGTACCAATCTTTGTCCCGACCCGCTAAAGGGCCCGCTAAAGGGCTCGCAGGACAGGATGCGACCATGAACGACCGAGCAACCGCCCGAATTTCAACACGGCATTCCGCACATCCGCCGGCGGCGTCCGCACCGGCGCTGCAGGACCGGCGGATCGAGCGGGCCTGCCGCTTCATCGACGGGTTCGACGACGGCGTGCCGACCCTGCGCGAGATCGCCGACCATGTCGGCCTCAGCCCGGCCTGGCTGCAGAAGCGCTTCAGCGAGGCGCTCGGCGTGTCGCCCAAGCAGTATGCCGACCAGCGGCGGCGCGAGCGGCTGAAATCCCTGCTGCGCGAGGGCGACGAGGTGACCGGCGCGCTCTACGAGGCGGGCTACGGCTCGTCGAGCCGGCTCTACGAATCCTCCGACGCCACCCTGGGCATGACGCCTGCCACCTACCGCAGGGGCGGCGCCGGCGCGCGCATCGCGTGGACGGTGGCGCCCTGCGCCCTCGGCCTGCTGCTGGTCGCCGCGACCGAGCGCGGCATCTGCTTCGTCGCCTTCGACGACAGCGAAGCAGACCTGCTGACCGAATTGGGCGCCGAGTTCCCGCACGCCGAGATCGTCCCGGACATCGGCATCCTGGAGGCCTGGACCGCCGAGGTGCTGCGCCGGGTCGAGGGCCGGCCGCCGCGCGCGACCCTGCCGCTCGACGTCCGGGCGACCGCGTTCCAGCAGCGGGTGTGGCGGGCGCTCACCGAAATTCCGCAGGGCGAGACCCGGACCTACAGCGAGATCGCGCGCGGCCTCGGCAAGCCCGCCGCGCAGCGCGCCGTCGGCCGGGCCTGTGCGACCAATCCGGTCTCCATCGTCATCCCCTGCCACCGCGCCAAACGCAGCGACGGCGGCCTCGCCGGCTACCGCTGGGGCGTCACGCGGAAGGAGGCGCTGATCGAGGCGGAGAGGGCTGACCGAAACCTGTCGAAAGGCGAATAGCCGGTCGTCATTACGATGCCGGGAGAGCGTCCCGCGCTTCCTCCGCGCCGTCCGCGCGAAGCGCCCTGACCACGGCGTCGGGATCCCGGTCTATAACGGTCAGCAGCACACGGGCCGCCCGGTCGGGGACGCGGCGACCCTGTTCCCAATCCTGCACCGCACGGGCGTCGAGACCGAACCGGTCGGCAAATTTCTGCCGGCTCAGCCGCAACCGCCTGCGGACGGCGACAATCCGTTCGACGGTGGGATCGTCGACAATCCGGCAGGGGAGGGTCGCTTCGCCGCGAGCATGGGCGAGCACTTCTTCCAGCGCCGTTTCGATCTCGCGCCCGAGTTCGCTTCGTTCTGCCGTCATCGCTTCCCCGCCTCCTTCCGAATTGTTGCCACAAGGCGCGACAGAGCCTTGACGTCTGCCGGAGTCAGGTCGTCGCGGGTCTGCTTGGTCATCAACTTGCAAATGGTACGCTCACTCATGCGCGTGGAGAAAATCTGCATTAATCCGGATTTCTTGCAAGAAATCGGGGTATCCAGGATTTATGTGCAAGAAAATTCTTTCGCGATAGCAGGTTAACACAAAGAATCATGTTACCCCGGCCCCCGAGCCGGGGTCCAGAAGCGCACGATGGGCGGTGCGTCCGGAGAGGGGGACTGGGTTTCCGCAGTCCTGCAATCCAATCCGCACCGCGGATCGTTGCCGTCACCCGGATTCGTATCCGCCGCTTTGCCCTGTGGCTCTGGGCCCCGGCTCGGGGGCCGGGGCGACAAGTCTTGTGAAAAATGCGGGCAAGCGATTGAATGCGGCATTGCCGCACTTTCGTCAAGCTGCCGTATCGGGCGGAGAAATGTCATTCTTGGGCGTACGGCTCATAGGACCGCCGCCAATTCTCCGCCATCACGATGACTTCCGAGGGCGACAGCCCCCGCTCCCGCAGGCTGCGGATCGTCAGGGACCGGTCGCGTTTGGCGAAGCGCTTGCCCCCGGCGTCCAGCAGCAGCGGATGGTGGACGTAGGCCGGCGCCGGCAGGCCGAGGATGGCCTGGAGCAGCCGGTGGATGTGGGTGGCGGCGAACAGGTCTTCGCCGCGCACGACCAGGGTGACGCCCTGCCGGGCGTCGTCCACCGTGACGGCGAGATGGTAGCTGGTCGGGACGTCCTTGCGCGCGAGGACGACATCGCCGAAGACCGCCGGATCGGCTGTAACATCGCCCGCCGCCTCGTCGCGCCAGATCAAAGCGCCGAACCGGTCGGCGGCCGCCACCGTATCGAGCCGCCAGGCATGAGGCTCGCCGCGTTCGATCCGCGCGTCGGTTTCCGCCGCCGGGAGACCGCGGCAGGTGCCCGGGTAGCGCAGGCCGCCGCCCGGCGCTTGTCGACTGTCAGGCGGGTTCGCGACCGGGTTGTCGGGCGAACTGCCGGGCGGGCCGTGGGGCGCGCCGCCGGCGGCCTCGATCTCGCGGCGGATGTCGGCCCGGGTGCAAAAGCAGGGATAGGCGAGGCCCTGTTCCCGGATCGCCGCCAGCGCCGCCCGGTAGCGGCCGAAATGCTCCGACTGGCGCAACACCGGCCGTTCCCACTCCAGGCCGAGCCAGGCGAGGTCCTCGAAAATCGCCGCTTCGTATTCCGGCCGGCAGCGCCCGGTGTCGATATCCTCGATGCGCAGCAGGAAGCGCCCGCCCCCGCCCGCGTCCCCATCGCCGTCCCGGGCGCGGCGCCAGGCCTGCCAGGCGGACCAGGCATGGCCGAGATGGAGATGGCCGGTCGGGCTCGGCGCGAAGCGGGTGACGGGCGAAATGCGGGATCTCCTTTCCCGGCGTCCTGCGTGCCGGCTGGCGGCGGCCGGTGCGCGCGGTTATAGCAGAGCCATGCGCGAACTGACCGAGCAAAGCCTGGTCGCCGGGCTGGACGAAACGGCCCGGCGCTGCCCGGCCGTGGCGCGGGCGCTTGCCGAGGCCGGCTATCCCGAACTGCGCCGGCGCGAGCCCGGTTTCGCCGCCCTGCTGCGCGCCATTGTCGGCCAGCAGCTTTCGGTCGCCAGCGCCGGCGCGATCTGGGGCCGGCTCGAAGCGGCGGTCCGCCCGGTCGCGCCGGGGGCGCTGCTGGCGCTCGACGATGCAACCCTGCGCGCCCTCGGCCTCAGCGGGCCGAAGATCCGCTATGCCCGGGCGCTCGCCGAAGGGTGCGAATCCGGTGCGCTCGATCTCGACCGGCTGGAGGGGCTGCCGGACGAAGACGCGGTCGCCGCCCTTGTCGCGGTCAAGGGCATCGGCCGCTGGACGGCGGAAGTCTATCTCCTGTTCGCGCTCGGCCGGCGCGACGTGCTGCCGGCCGGCGACCTGGCGCTGCTGACCGCGGCGCAGCGCCTGTTCGGCTTGCCGGAACGCCCGGCGCCGGGCGGGCTCCTGGAGCGCGCCGAAATCTGGCGGCCCTGGCGCGGCGCGGTCGCCCATCTGCTGTGGCGCTATTTCAGCGAAACCCGCCCCGCCCGCCGGAGCGGCGACGACAGCCTTCCCGTCTAGGGCGGGTCGTGTCCCGGTCTGACGCGCGGCGGCGGACCGAACCCGTTCGTTCCCCGCCGTTCCGGCCGGGACGCTACCGGCGGTTTCGCCGGGTTGCGCCGGTCGGCCTCAGCCGATAGACAGTGCGGCGATGAAACCCGCACCCGCAATACCCTGGGGAATGGTTCGGCGATTGTCACCGGCCCGTCACGGACGGCCGGGCGACACGCCGGCAACCGGATAGCCCGGCGCCCCCAACCGGACAGACCGAACCGGACAGCCCGCCGGCAGGATCGACGAAACGCCATGACCGTAGCGCTGAACGCCTGCCCTGCCCTGGTCCTGAACGCGGATTTCCGGCCGCTCAGCTATTTCCCCCTGTCGCTCTGGTCGTGGCAGGAGGCGATCAAGGCCGTCTTCCTCGACCGGGTGATCGTCCTGTCGGAATACGACCGCACGGTGCGCTCGCCGTCGGTCGAGATGGCGCTGCCCAGCGTGATCTCGCTCAAGCAGTATATCCCGGCGAACCGGCGGCCGGCCTTCACGCGCTTCAACGTGTTCCTGCGCGACAGGTTCACCTGCCAGTATTGCGGCGTTCCCGGTTCGACACAGGAACTGACCTTCGACCATGTCATCCCGCGCTCGCGCGGCGGCCGGACCCAGTGGGAGAACATCGTCACCGCCTGCGCGCCCTGCAACCTGCGCAAGGGCAACCGGGTGCCGAAGGAAAGCGGCATCCGGCCCCGGCGTATGCCCCGGGTGCCGACCAACCACTACCTGCAGAACAACGGCCGCAGCTTCCCGCCCAACTTCCTGCACGAAAGCTGGGCGGACTACCTCTATTGGGATTCCGAGCTGGAAGCGGATTAGGCGCTTTCGCCGATCCGCCGTTCCGAACGGAACGGCCGGTAATTCCCATTCCCGTCATTTCGACCGGAATGGTCCGCAGGACCATGTAGTGGAGAAATCTTTCTGCGCAGGCGCTTCGGCCCGGCACCGCGAGTGAAAGATATCTCCGCTCCGCAGTCCTCCGGACTGCTTCGGTCGATATGACGGGCGTGGATTTGCTTCGCTCGAAGCGGCGGTCGCCCGGCGC
The DNA here is from genome assembly GCA_028819475.1 of Rhodospirillaceae bacterium. NCBI lineage: Bacteria > Pseudomonadati > Pseudomonadota > Alphaproteobacteria > Rhodospirillales > Rhodospirillaceae > Rhodospirillaceae bacterium. Next base: position 53,792 of record JAPPLJ010000048.1, on the reverse strand, counting down.
GCCCTCAGCGGCCGTCGTCCTTTTCGTGGACGCCCCAGATCGCAGTGCGCCGGACCCAGCCGGTGTGGCCTTCGGCGGAAATCCGGCACCAGGCGCCGGCGCATTTCCTGAGCTGGGCGATCGCGCCGGCTTCCGCCCTGGCGACGGCGGCGGACGCATCCTGCGGCCCGTTGCGCAGCAGGACGGTCTGCGCCTCGATCAGCACGGTGCGCCGGCCCATCAGGTTGCTGACATGGATCCAGCCGACCGTGCCCCAGCGGTCGCGCACCCGCCGCCAGGTATCGAGGTCGCGGATCACCTCGACCGGCAGGCCGCGCCGCTTGTAGACCCACTCGATCGGGTATTTGCGGCCGGGGCCGGTGCGCAGGTTGACGGTGCCGAAGCGCAGCGAGACGAAGCGCGGCACCTTCAGCTTCGACGCCAGGGCCGGCCCCACCCCGAACAGCCCCGCGCCGAACGGGCCGGCACCGTCCGGCCACAATGGCGCCAGCGGGAGCGCGGCGAGCAGGGCGCAGACACAGGCGAGGCGGCGCGCAGACATGCCGGCGGTATGCGATCCGCGGCAACCCGCGTCAAGCGGCAGGCCGCTGCACGCTGGACATCGCCATGGCCCCTTGTTACCCACAATCTTCGGCGGCAGAGGCACAGCCCGATTCGCCCCGCCGGATGAAACGAGGAGCGCCATGGCGCAGGAAAAGCCGGTCGTCGTCGTGACCCGCAAGCTGCCGGACCCCATCGAAACCCGCATGATGGAGCTGTTCGACACGCGCCTGAACCGCGACGACCAGCCGATGACGGGCGCCGAGCTGATCGAGGCCTGCAAGATGGCCGACGTGCTGGTGCCGACCGTGACCGACAGGATCGACAAGGGGATCATGGCCCAGGCGGGGCCGCGGCTGCGCCTGATCGCCTCCTTCGGCACCGGCGTCGACCATATCGATCTCGCCACGGCGCGCGAGCGCGGCATCACGGTGACCAACACGCCCGGCGTGCTGACCGAGGACACGGCGGACATGACGATGGCGCTGATCCTCGCCGTGTCGCGCCGGGTCGCCGAAGGCGAGCGGCTGATGCGCTCGGGTGAATGGAAGGGCTGGGGCCCGACGACCATGCTCGGCCACCGGATATGGGGCAAGCGCCTGGGCATCCTGGGCATGGGCCGGATCGGCCGGGCGCTGGCGCGCCGCGCCCGGGGCTTCGGCCTGTCGGTGCATTATCACAACCGGCGGCGCCTCGACGCCGCGACGGAAGGCGAACTCGAAGCGACATTCTGGGAGAGCTTCGACCAGATGCTCGCCCATATGGACATCCTGTCGGTCAACTGCCCGCACACCCCGGCGACCTATCACCTGCTGTCGGCACGGCGCCTCAAGCTGCTCAAGCCCCACGCCATCGTGGTCAACACGGCGCGCGGCGAGGTGATCGACGAGAATGCGCTGACCCGGATGCTGGCCAACGGCGAGGTCGCCGGCGCCGGGCTGGACGTGTTCGAGCACGAGCCGGCGGTCAACCCGAAGCTGCTCGGCCTCGACAATGTCGTGCTGCTGCCGCACATGGGATCGGCGACGATCGACGGCCGGATCGACATGGGCGAGAAGGTCATCGTCAACATCAAGACCTTCGTCGACGGCCACAAGCCGCCGGACCGGGTGATCGAAGCGCTGGTCTGAGAACGCCCGCTTCTGCCGCCGGCCCCGGCCGGGGACGAGTTACGCCCGCGCCGCCCCGCGATGCCGGTCAGGCGGCGAGAGCGCGGGCTTCGCTAAAATTTCCGATCCACTCCTTGACCCATTCGACGCCGTCGTCTTCGGGGATCGTGCCGGAACTGGCGTCATGGGTGAAGATCGTGCCGATCCGCGCGGCGCCGCACTCTTCGAGCGCCTTGTCGAACCGCTTGCCGCCGAAATTGAACGTGTCCGAATAGGTCATGTCGCCGAGCGAGAAGACGCCGTAGCGCACGGCGCTCAGGTCCGGCTTGTCCTGGACCAGCCCCTCGTAAAGCGCCATGGCGTTGTCCGGCACGTCGCCCTGGCCGTAGGTCGAGGACACGATCAGGAAATCGCCGCCGCCGTCGAACACCGAGATGTCGAGATCGTCCATCGCCTCGACCTCGACCTCATGGCCGAGTTCGGCGAGCGCATCGCCCATCTCCTCCGCCACCATTTCCGCGGTGCCGGTCATCGTACCGACGAGAATTTTCAGTTCCACGACCGTTGCTCCAACATGTCTTCGATGTGCCGGCCTCCGGCGGGCGGGCCTGCGCTGTCCTGGCCGCTGTCCTGGCCGATCCCGCCGGTGTGCAGCCGGGCGGCGAACGATGCGCAACATAGAACCGATACATCTTGATTTCAAGCATTATATTGCATATATTCTGGCCAGACTCCGATACCGGTTCCGTATCATGGATATTTCCGCTCAATCCTCCGACGCCCGGCCCGACCCGGAAGCGCAGGACCGCACGACGCCGGACGTTTTCCTGACGCAGCTGGGCGAGCGCGTCCGGGCGGCCCGCGCGCGCCGCGGCATGTCGCGCCGGATCCTGTCCCGCGCCTCGGGCGTGTCGGAACGCTATCTGGCCCAGCTCGAGGCCGGCAAGGGCAATATTTCGATCGCCCTGCTGCGCAACGTCGCCGGCGCGATGAGTGTGCCGCTGGCCGACCTGGTGCGCGAGGGCGCCGAACGGCCGGTCGACCTGACGTTGCTCATTCGCAAGCTGGAACGCCTGCAACCCGATGACCTGGCGCACGCCAACCGCCTGCTGACCGATGCGCTCGGCCTTGGCAAGCGGGCGGACCGGATGGACCGGATCGCGCTGACCGGCCTGCGCGGCGCCGGCAAATCGACGCTCGGCGCGGCGCTGGCGCAGCGCCAGGGCGTGCCCTTTATCGAAATGGCGCGCGAGGTTGAGCGAACAGCCGGCATGCCGGTCGACCAGATATTCGACCTGTCCGGCCAGGCCGCCTATCGCCGCTACGAGCGCCGGGCGCTCGAAGATGCGCTGGCGGCGCATGCCGAATGCGTGATCGCGACCGGCGGCAGCATCGTTTCGGAGCCGGAAACCTACGAGCGGCTGCTCGAGGAATGTTTCACCGTCTGGCTGCAGGCGACGCCGGAGGACCATATGCGCCGGGTGCGCGAACAGGGCGACACCCGCCCGATGGAGAACAGCGGCGAGGCGATGGCCGATCTGGAGCGCATCCTCGAGACGCGGCACGCCCTCTACGCGCGGGCGGATGTCACGCTCGACACCTCGCACCGTTCGGCGGAAGCGGCGTTGAACGCCCTTGGCCTGGCGCTGAACGATGCGCGACGAAACATCGAATAATATTGCTTGCATCGAGAATATTATGCATTATATTGCATAGATCGGACCGAACAACCCGCCGCGTGCGGAACGGCTGTGCCGGGGAGCGACCATGACCGAGAACATCGTGCTGTATGACCGGGCGCCCGGCGACTACAAACACTGGTCGATCGATATCGACGGCGACGTCGCGCGGCTGACCCTGGACGTCGCCGAGGACGGCGGGCTGAAGCCCGGCTACACGCTGAAGCTGAATTCCTACGACCTTGGCGTGGACATGGAACTGTCCGACGCCCTGCAGCGCATCCGCTTCGAGCATCCGTCGGTCAAGGTGGTTGTCGTCACCAGCGGCAAGGACCGGGTGTTCTGCGCCGGCGCCAACATCAACATGCTGTCCGCGTCCGAGCACTGGTGGAAGGTGAATTTCTGCAAATTCACCAATGAAACCCGCAACGGCCTCGAGGACATGTCGGAGACCTCCGGCCTGAAATCGCTCGCGGCGGTCAACGGCGCCTGCGCCGGCGGCGGCTACGAACTGGCGCTCGCCTGCGATGAGATCGTGATGGTCAACGACCGCTCCTCCACGGTGAGCCTGCCGGAAGTGCCGTTGCTCGGCGTGCTGCCCGGCACCGGCGGCCTGACCCGGGTGACCGACAAGCGCAAGGTGCGCCGCGACCTGGCCGACGTGTTCTGCACGACTTCCGAAGGCGTGCGCGCCGACCGGGCCAAGGCGTGGAAGCTGATCGACGATTATGCGCCGCCCGCCGCGTTCGACGAACTGGTCGCCGGCCGGGCGAAGGCGCTGGCCGCGCGGTCCGCCCGCCCGGACGGCGCGACCGGCGTGAAACTGACCCCGCTGGACCGCCGGATCGACGACGACGGCTACCGCTACGAATTCGTCGACGTGGCGCTCAACTCGGCCGACCGGACCGCGACGCTGACGGTGCGCGGCCCGGCCGGCGCGCCGCCGGCGACGGCCGCGGAGATCGAGGCCGCGGGCGCCGGCTGGTGGGCCCTGCAGATGACGCGGGAACTGGACGACGCAATCCTGATGCTGCGCACCAACAACATCGACATCGGCCTGTGGCTGCTGCGCGCCGAGGGCGACTCCGCGGCGATTCTCGCGGCCGGCCGGTCGCTGCTCGAAAACCGGGACAACTGGTTCGTCAACGAGACGGTCCAGTATCTCAAGCGGACGCTGGCGCGCCTCGACGTCTCCTCGCGCAGCCTGTTCGCCATCGCGGACACCGGCACGGCCTTCGCCGGGATCCTGGCCGAACTGCTGCTCGCCGCCGACCGCTCCTACATGCTGGACGACCAGGAAGAGCCGGAGAACTCGCCGGCCATCCTGCTCGACGAAACGAATTTCGGCCTGTTCCCGATGCCGAACGGCCTGACCCGGATCGCGGCGCATTACCAGGGGGACGCTGACGCCGAGGCCGACGCCCGCGCGCGGACCGGCGAGCCCATCGGCCCCGCAGACGCCGCAGACCTGGGCCTCGTCACCTTTGCGCCGGACGAACTGGACTGGGAGGACGAGGTGCGCCTCGCGATCGAGGAGCGCGCCAGCCTGTCGCCCGACGCGCTCACCGGCATGGAGGCCAGCCTGCGCTTCGGCGGCCGGGAAACCATGGCCACCAAGGTGTTCGGCCGGCTGACCGCCTGGCAGAACTGGATCTTCATCCGGCCCAACGCGGTCGGCGACCAGGGCGCGCTCAAGCTCTACGGCACCGGCACCAAACCCAGCTTCAAATGGCAGCGCGTGTAACGCCGCCCGATCAGGAACACCCAGCCCGAGGATCCCGTTCATGTCGATCAACTACGCCGAGAAGATTCCCAACAACGTCGACCTGAGCGCCGACCGCCAGCTCCAGCGCGCGCTGGAGCGCTGGCAGCCTGCCTTCCTGAACTGGTGGGGCGAGATGGGCCCGGACGGCGATTTCCAGGCCCGGGACGTCTACCTGCGCACGGCGACCTCGGTCGACGCCAAGGGCTGGGCGACCTACGGCCACGTCAAGATGCCGGACTACCGCTGGGGCATCTTCCTGGCCGACAAGACGGAGGACCGCACCATCGGCTTCGGCGACAGTTTCGGCCAGCCGGTGTGGCAGCAGGTGCCGGGCGAGTTCCGCTCCGATCTGCGCCGCCTGATCGTCACCCAGGGCGATACCGAGCCTGCTTCAGTCGAACAGCAGCGCATGCTCGCCTACACCTGCCCGTCGCTCTACGACATGCGCAACCTGTTCCAGGTCAACGTCGAGGAAGGCCGGCACCTCTGGGCCATGGTTTACCTGCTGCACGCCCATTTCGGCCGCGACGGACGCGAGGAGGCCGAAGACCTGCTGGAGCGCCATTCCGGCGACGTCAACAACCCGCGCATCCTGACGACCTTCAACGAGCCGATCGACGACTGGATGTCGTTCTTCAGCTTCACCTACTTCACCGACCGGGACGGCAAGTTCCAGCTCAAGATGCTGGCCGAGAGCGCCTTCGATCCGCTGTCGCGCACCTGCCGCTTCATGCTGACCGAGGAAGCCCACCACATGTTCGTCGGCGAGACCGGCCTCGGCCGGGTCATCCGGCGGGCGCTGGAGGTCATGCAGGAGTTGAACACCGACGACCCGCAGCGCATCCGCGACCACGGCGCGATCGATCTCGGCCTGGTCCAGAAATACATCAACTACTGGTACTCCTCCTCCCTCGACCTGTTCGGCGCCGACCGCTCGACCAACGCCGCGGCCTATTTCGCCAACGGCCTCAAGGGCCGGCCGGACGAGGACCGGTTCGAGGACCATCTGGAAGCCGACACGCTCTACCGCATCGAGGAGCCGACCGAGGACGGCGCCGGCGTGCGGGAAATCGAAATCCCGACGCGCAACGCCATGAACCTGGTCGCCCGCAAGGGCTATTCCAATGACTGCGATATCGGCATCACGCGCTGGAACCGGATGATCCGGAAGGCCGGGGTCGATCTCCAATTCAGCCTGCCGTCGGACCGCTTCCGCCGAACGGTCGGCCCCTTCGCCGGCTTCCATTTCGCGCCCGACGGCACGCCGGTCTCGAAAGAGGCCTACGAAAGCCGGATAAACGACTGGATCCCGTCGGAGGCCGACCGGACCCACATCAAGAGCCTGATGAAGCAGGTGACCGCGCCGGGCCGGATGGCCGGCTGGATTGCCCCGCCCGACCGCGGCATCAACAACAACCCGGTCGACTATGAGTATGTGAGGCTTTAGCCGGCGGCCGGCAGGACTCTTTATTCGCTAAATTGGGGTAGAAATGCAGAAAGATTCATGATATGTTTACCTTGACACACTGGTTTTGGCTGCCCTTCTCTCCTCTAGCAAGTCATCATCGCCTTGGAAGGCGATGATGACTGACACCAATTCGCCGCCAGCATCTCAGCGCGACTGAGTTGCAATTCGCGTCATTTGAATATCGAAAGAGCCCTACGCATGAGTGAAACGGGATTAGACGAAACTGTTGAAACCGGCTCAGCGTACTCTACGCCACCTTCCACCGCAACAGATACTGCGCTTCAAGCAATCTATTTCAATGGTGTTGAAATTGGGCTTTCTCTATCAGACATGACCGCGCTTCTTATGCGAAATGGTGAACGGTTGTGCGCACTCCATATGTCGTTCACAACAGCAAAGACATTTGCAGCTGAATTGAGTCGAGCTGTTGCCGATTTTGAAAAAGCGACTGACCATAATATTATGACGATGCATGATATTCGGCCCGCACTTTTAGAAATTCAAAATCAATCTTTAAGAGAGAAGGAATAGAGTTGTTGCCCTCACTGTACCGAGTCGTGAACTTCTCCGACCCTACAGACGACTTTATTTCGCGTCGGATTTTGTCATTTTTGGATTTGGCTGATGGTTGGCACTATGGCGATGGACGCGCCGCAACGCAAACTGCAGTAAATTTGGCACGCTCCATCAGCTCACTACTTGTCAGAAATAACGCGGATGAAATTGAAGTTTTTCCTGATGTTAGCGGAGGTATTTTGGTATCTGGATACTATGCCGATGACATTCTCGAGATATTTTGCAGTGCCGATGGTAATTTGGAAATTGAGCATAGAGTTGAGCAAGATACTAGATTCGAAAAAGACGGTATCCTGTTTGACGAACTAACAGATTATCTTTGGAGGATGTCGTGGAAGTCGATGAAGTTATCAGACTTATTCACCCAAAACATTTTAGCCAACGAGAGCAAAGATTTAAGAGTATGGTATTCCAGAGGTCTTCTGCTACGAGCGCCGTATCGGTCATCGACACACGGTGTGCCAGAGAGCGAAGCGGATCCGAGTGCGAACACATTGGTCGTTATTACTACCCGGCCATCTCCGGACATCCCGTCATTTTCTGGCGCATACCAGCATCCGAATTTCCGGAAAACGCAAGATTCACCCGTGAGCCATCATCAACGGGCGACGAATGCCACATAAACGTCTACGACATGACAAAAGGACAAACTAGTCGAATGTTCAAAGAAGTGAGCGACGATGAATTCGAGATGTGTGATGGAATTGAACACCGACAATTAACGATTGAAGATATAGAATTTTATTTGAAGGACGGTAATGCGCTACCTAACGCTTGATACTTGATCTGACGGCCCGTTGCAGATAACCGGCTCAACGCCCATTGGATGACGATCTGCTACTGCAACCGAGTATCGTGAGCCTACCTGCAAACTGAACGATTGGGCATCATCCTAACATAGTGTCCTTAATCTTTGCTTCGGGAGGAGCGCTCTCGCGCACTATCAGCACTCCCATCGGAACGCTGCTAAATCATTGATATTGTTGAATTAATGTCCGTCTGTTAAGCTTGCGTCCCTGATACGGCAAGCGGGGAGGACGGCATGGGCACCGAACTGGGATCGCGCAGCCCGCCGGCCGCGCCGGGCCTGCTGCGACAGTTGCAGGGGCACCGGCTGACCACCGCCGAGATCATCTACCGCCTGCCCGATCATCCCGCCCTGTTGCAGACCTATGTCTGGCAGGGCCTGGACATCGCGCCGCGCTTCCCGAAGCTGGGCCGGTTCCTGTGCTTCTGGGAGGAGAATCTGGAGGGCGCGCTGCATGTCGTGCGCGTCGCGTCCCGGCAGCTGGTCCGGCCGGCGGAATTCCGCTTCGTCGACGGCGTGCTCCGGCTGAACTGACGCGACCGGCCGGACCGGACGCCCGGTCGTTTGCCCGTCCCGGCCGCCTCGCAAACGGCGGGGCCGGCGAAGGGGCCAACAAAGGGGCTTCACAAGACAGGCGCGCACGCACTAGCTTGCCAGCCGCGCGCCATCCGGCACGAGAACGATTTCAACGGCGAATTGACAGGATGACGCTCCGCGTCGCGATCGTCGGCTCCGGGCCGAGCGGATTTTACACGGCCGATTCCCTGCTGCGCTCGGTGGAAGCGGTCGAGATCGACTTCATCGAGAAGCTGCCGACGCCCTACGGGCTGATCCGTGGCGGCGTGGCGCCGGACCATGCCAAGACCAAGAACGTCGCGCGGTCCTACGAGAAGACGGCGGGCGACCCGCGGGTCCGCTATTACGGCAACGTCACGCTCGGCACAGATATCGGCCTCGATGCGCTGCGCGGCATGTACGACGCCGTTGTCCTGGCGACCGGCGCCGCCATCGACCGCAGCCTCGGCATCCCCGGCGACGACAAGGCCGGCGTGCTCGGCGTCGCCGCCTTCGTCGGCTGGTACAACGGCCATCCGGATTTCCGCGATCTCGACCCGCCGCTCGATACCGGGACGGTCGCCGTGATCGGAGTCGGCAATGTCGCCGTCGACGTCGCCCGGGTGCTGACCAAGACGCCGGATGAAATGGCGGCGACCGACCTCACCGACTATGCCGCCGCGGCGATCCATGCCGCGCCGATCCGCGACGTCTACATGTTCGGCCGGCGCGCCGCCCACCACGCCAAGTTCAGCAATGTCGAGCTGCGCGAGATGGGCCAGCTGGAGGACAGCGCGCCGGTCCTCGACCCGGCCGAGGTGCCGGAGGACGTGCCGGAGGAAACCGCCGCGACGATGAGCGACCGCGACCTGCGCATGATCCGGCGCAACCTGGCGACGCTGCGCGACTTCTCGGGCATGGAGCCCGGCGGCCGGGCCAAGCGGGTGCATTTCCGCTTCTGCGCCAGCCCGGTCGAGATCCTCGGCGGCGCGCGGGTCGAGGGCATCCGGATGGAGCGGACGCGGATCGAGGACGGAAGGGCGGTCGGCACCGGCGAGACCTTCGACATCGCCTGCGGGCTGGTGATCCCGGCGATCGGCTACTTTTCCGAGCCGGTCGACGGCGTGCCCTTCGACGGCGGCCGGAGCCGCAACAGCGATGGGCGGATCGAGCCCGGCCTCTATGCGGTCGGCTGGATCAAGCGCGGCCCGTCCGGCGTGATCGGCTCCAACAAGCCGGACGGCGCGACCGCGGCGGAGCAGATCGCCGGCGATTGCGGCAACGGGTCCGGCAAGCCCGGCCGCCAGGCGCTGGAAAAGCATCTGCAAGCCCACAATATCCGCTATGTGCCATTCGACGACTGGAAGCGGATCGAGGCCGCCGAGGAAGCCGCCGCAACCCCGCCGGCACCGCGCCGCAAGTTCGGCCGGGTACCGGAAATGCTGGCCGTGCTGGATCGACCGGCGGCCGGCGCGGAAAATTGATTTAGGTATGAAATATTCGGATGACTGATTGTTCGGGACTTTAACGATCGGCTGCGCCCCGCTATAAGCGGCAGGCGCGAAGACGTTCGGGGCAGGCCGGAAACCGCCGGCGGACCCGCAGGACAGAAGGAGAGAGCCGATGGATGGCGGCTCGGTCGTATCGGACGAAGCCGGTAACGAACTCGAAAGCGCGGTCGTCCGTTTCGCCGGCGATTCGGGCGACGGCATGCAGCTCACCGGCACCCAGTTCACGCAGGCCACCGCGATGGCCCGCAACGATCTCGCAACCTTCCCGGACTTTCCGGCCGAGATCCGCGCCCCCGCCGGGACGACCTTCGGCGTCTCGGCCTTCCAGATCCATTTCGGGTCGCGCACGATCCGGACCTCGGGCGACGCGGTCGACGTTCTGGTCGCCATGAATCCGGCGGCGCTCAAGACCAACCTGGGCGACCTGCGCAACGGCGGGCTGGTCATCGTCGATACCGGCGCCTTCACGGCGCGCAACCTGAGCAAGGCCGGCTTTGGGGAAAATCCGCTGGAGGACGGCTCCCTCGAAGGCTACCGCAAGCTCGAAGTCGACATGACCCGCATGACGGTCGAGGCGGTCAAGCCGTTCGGCCTGGGCAACAAGGATGCGCAGCGCTGCAAGAACATGTGGGCGCTCGGGCTGGTCGACTGGCTGTTCGGCCGCGACCGATCGATTAACGAAGAGTGGCTGAAGCAGAAGTTCGCCCGCAAGCCGGACATTGCCGGCGCGAACATCGCGGCGCTCAATGCCGGACACGCCTTCGGCGAAACCGCCGACATGGCGCGCGAATTCGGCAGTTTCGTGGTGCCGCCGGCCGATATCGCGCCGGGCACCTACCGGGCGCTGACCGGCGCGGAGGGCGTGGCCATGGGCCTGGTCGCCGGTGCCCGGCTGGCCGGCCTGCCGCTGCTGTTCACCGGCTATCCGATCACGCCGGCCTCGGCGCTGCTGCATCTGCTGGCGCCGCTCAAGGACTACGGCGTCACGACCTTCCAGGCCGAGGACGAGATCGCGGCGGTGTGCGCGGCGATCGGCGGCTCCTATGCCGGTGCGCTCGGCGTCACCTCCAGCTCGGGCCCCGGCATCGCGCTCAAGACCGAAGCCGTCGGCCTGGCGATCGCCACCGAACTGCCGCTGATCATCGTCAATTCCCAGCGCGGCGGCCCCTCGACCGGCCTGCCGACCAAGACCGAGCAGTCGGACCTCTATCAGGCGGTCTACGGCCGCAACGCGGATGCGCCGCTCGCCGTGGTCGCCTGCCATTCGCCGGGCGATGCCTATTTCGCCGCCATCGAGGCCTGCCGCCTCGCGGTCAAGTACATGACGCCGGTGATGTTCCTGACCGACGGCTATATCGCCAACGCCGCCGAACCCTGGCTGATCCCGGATTTCGACGACCATGAACCGTTTCCGGTGACCTTCCGCACCGATCCGGAGGGCTACCAGGTCTATGCGCGCGATCCGGAAACCCTGGCCCGCGACTGGGTCAAGCCCGGCACGCCCGGCCTGCTGCACCGGATCGGCGGCATCGAGAAGCATCATCTGACCGGCGACATCTCCTACGATGCCGACAACCACCAGAAGATGACCGACAACCGCCGGAACAAGATTCTCGGCATCGCCGGGGACATTCCGGACCAGGCGGTCGACCAGGGCCGGGAAGGCGGCAGGATCGCGGTCGTCGGGTGGGGTTCGACCCACGGGCCGATCGGCCGGGCCGTCTCCAACATGCGCGCCCGGGGCCACGACGTGTCCCACATCCACATCCGCCATATCTGGCCGATGCCGCCCAATCTGGGCGACCTGCTGAAGAGCTACGAGACGATCCTCGTGCCGGAGATGAACACCGGCCAGTTGGTGACCGTGCTGCGCGCCGAATATCTCGTCGATGCCAAACCGCTGAACAAGGTGAACGGCAAGCCGTTCCGCATCGTCGAAATCGAAGAGGCGCTGAAAGCCTGGCTCTAGGGCCGGCGGAGACCGAGCGATGAACATTCAGACCCCCGCGAGCCTGTCCCCCAAGGACTACGCCACCGACCAGGAGGTGCGCTGGTGCCCCGGCTGCGGCGACTACGCCATCCTGAAGGCGGTGCAGAAGGCGATGGCCGATATCGGCGCCGATCCGGCGAACACCGTGTTCGTCTCGGGCATCGGCTGCGCCGCGCGATTTCCCTACTACATGGAAACCTACGGCTTCCACACGATCCACGGAAGGGCGCCCAGCTTCGCGACCGGGATCAAGCTTGCCAACCCGGACCTCGACGTCTGGGTCGTCGGCGGCGACGGCGACGGGCTGTCGATCGGCGGCAACCACACGCTGCACGCCATCCGCCGCAACGTCGATATCAGCTACCTGCTGTTCAACAACGAGATCTACGGCCTGACCAAGGGCCAGTATTCGCCGACCTCGCGGCTCGGCACCCGCTCGCCGTCGACACCCCACGGCTCGATCGATTCGCCGGTCGATGCGCTGAGCTTCGCGCTCGGCGTCAACGCCCGCTTCGTGGCCCGCGGCATCGACCGGCGGCAGGACCACCTGCCCGGCCTGCTGGCCCGAGCCCACGCCCACAAGGGCTGCTCCTTCGTCGAGATCATCCAGAACTGCATCGTCTACAACGACGGCGTGTTCGAGCATTTCACCGAGAAGGAGGTGAAGGCGGACATGCAGCTCGAGGCCGAGCACGGCAAGCCGCTGCTGTTCGGCAAGGACCGGGAAAAGGGCCTGCGCATGAACCGCCACACGCTGGAACTGGAGGTCGTGACGCTGGGCGACGACGGCGTGCGCGAGGAGGATATCATCGTCCACGACGAGACCAACCGGACGATCGGCGGTGCGCTCGCCCGCCTCAAGCCGCCGGACTTCCCGGTCGCCATCGGCGTGCTCTATTGCAGCCCGGCAGAGCAGAGCTACGAGCGCGCCGTCCGCTCGCAGAATCGCGCGATCGCCGACAAGGCGCCGACCCGGGGCGACATGAACGCCCTGCTGCACCGCGGCGCAACCTGGGATGTCGCGGCGTAGCTGCGGCCGGGCGGGGACTCGCCATTCAGGAAAGACGGGAACGGTGAATCAGACAGAAGCCGAAAAGATCGTGCGCCAGGCCGAGGCGGTGTACCGCCGGCGCGATATTGAGGCGACGATGGCGCTGTATACCGACGATGCGGTGATCGTCTGGAACGGCCGCGAGGTCGCGCGCGGCGCCGACGCGGTGCGCGCCTTCCACGAGCGCTTTTACGATCCGTCGATCTGCAACGTGCAGCTCGACAAGACGCTGATCGCGGCGAGCGGCGACTGGATCGCCGTCGAATGGACCGCGGGCTGGGACAATCCCGACGGCACGAAGGCGCGCCAGATCGCCGGCGAGCACTGGAAGATGCGCGGCGACAAATTGTGCGAATGGCGCGCCTTCGTCTCGACCAAACGGGTCGGCTGACGCCGGAAGATACGGGCGGCTCTCTACAAGCCCGCCCGACGCCCTTTTCCTGCAACCTCCGAAGGTGAGCCGGACAGTCTGTAGAGGAGGGTCTGAAATGAGAAATAATTTCTAGGCCACAATTCCAAATTGAGTACTGCAATATCCGTTATGACACTTATGGACAATGAACGACCAAGAAAATCGAATCGCTTGAAGAACTGGTTGCAAAAACATTCAGCGATTCCAAATTGGGCTTTAGTCGCTATAGGTTGTCTCGCGCTGGTCTTCGCTGCCATACAGACGTATCAAGGCTGGGTTACGATTAGAGACAGAAATGAGCAGCAAAGGCCGCGCCTTTCCTTACGGATACAACTTGAACGGATAGGTGATCCTGCCGGTATTCGAATTGTTGCCCCTCTTGAGATCGGGGGCACCACCAGCGCACAGCGCGTGGTGCTCAAGAATTACGTCACCTCGGACAAGCCTAAACAGCGCGACTACATTTCCGCTATCGATGTAAATTGGAACAACAGGGAAGGGCATTTTCTCGGTGATGTGTCCACCACCGAGGTCGGAAGAAGATTTGTTGCACCGCCTCTATCTCGGCAACAGATCAAGACAATCATCTCGGCAGACAAGTCTCTCTACTTTATCGCGAGGCTCGAATACTGCGATATCAACGATTACTGCTACTACTTCATGAGATGCGCCGAAATTGGTGACTCGGGATTCGTTCAGGCCCTCGTTTACTGCGGGACTCGTTCGGGCCGCTTGGCAAAAGACTAAAGGCGGTAGTGCGAACTCAACAGACCACGAAGCGTTTTGCGGTTAGTCGTAAAATTAGCTTTGAAACCTTCCCCCGCGATCTCTCCGCCCGGAAAGGAGTCCGTGACAGGCGTCAGAGACGGCAACCCGGAACCAATCCGGAAAACATTGCCTGAAACACCGCCCTGCGCGCCGCGGGCTTGACCCCGCGCCCGCTTCGGTGACACTGCCGCGCCATGACCGAGGCTCCTCCTTCCGCCTTGCCCGATCCCGGCGCTCCCGAGGCCGATGCCGCCGATCTCGACACGTTGATCGTCGGCGCCGGGTTTGCCGGCCTGTATCTGCTGCACCGGCTGCGCGGCGCCGGCTTCCGGGCGCGGGTCTACGAGGCCGGCGGCGGGGTCGGCGGCACCTGGTACTGGAACCGCTATCCCGGCGCGCGCTGCGACGTCGAGAGCATGTCCTACTCCTACCAGTTCGACGAGGCGCTGCAGCAGGAGTGGGGGTGGACCGAGCGCTACGCCGTCCAGCCGGACATCCTGCGCTACGCCAACCATGTCGTCGACCGCTTCGCCCTGTGGCCGGACATACGCTTCGACACCCGCGTCGCGGCGGCGCACTGGGACGAGGCCGCCGGGCTGTGGCGGGTCCGACTGGAGCCGGCGGGCGGCGCGCCGGAGTGGGTGACGGCGCGCTTCTGCATCATGGCGACCGGCTGCCTCTCGACCGCCAACCTGCCGGACATACCGGGCCGCGACAGCTTTCGCGGCGCGACCTACCACACCGGGCGCTGGCCGCACGAAGAGGTCGACTTCACCGGCCTGCGCGTCGCCGTGATCGGCACCGGCTCCTCGGCCATCCAGTCGATTCCGGCGATCGCGCAGCAGGCCGCGCAGCTCACCGTGTTCCAGCGCACGGCGAACTATTCCGTCCCGGCGCAGAACCGTCCGCTCGGCGCGGCGGAGGTCGCCGCCGTCAAGTCCGACTACCGGGCGCTGCGCGAGGAGGCCAAGACGCGCTTCGGCTGCTTCCTGGTCGACCTGCCCCGGCCGTCGGCGCTGGCCGACAGCCCGGAGGCGCGGACCGCCGAATTCGAGCGGCGCTGGGAGACCGGCGGGCTCACCTTCATGGCGAGCTACGAGGATCTGCTGTACGACGCGGCGGCCAACGAAACCGCGGCCGACTTCGTGCGCGCCAAGATCCGCGAGACTGTCGACGACCCCGAGACGGCGCGCAAGCTGATGCCGACCAACGTGATCGGCTGCAAACGGCTGTGCGTCGATACCGGCTATTTCGAGACCTACAACCGGCCCAACGTGCGCCTGATCGATATCAACGAGCGGCCGATCCGGGCGATCGTCGAAGCCGGCGTGGCGATCGGGGATGCGGAAAGCGGCGGCGAGACCGGCGGCGAGGAGATCGCGGCCGACGCCATTGTCTTCGCCACCGGCTTCGACGCCATGACCGGCACGCTCAAGCGCATCGACATCCGCGGCCGCGGCGGCCTGGCCCTGCGCGAGGCCTGGGAGGCCGGGCCGCGCAGCTATCTCGGGCTGGCGGTCAACGGCTTCCCGAACCTGTTCACCATCACCGGGCCGGGCAGCCCCTCGGTGCTGACCAACATGATGCCGTCGATCGAGCAACATGTCGAATGGGTGTCGGACTGCATCGAAGCCCTGCGCGGCCGCGGCGCCGGCGTCATCGAGGCCGAGCGCGCCGCCCAGGATGCCTGGGTCGCGCATGTCAACGAGCTGGCCGACGCCTCCCTGCGCTCGACCTGCTCGTCCTGGTATGTCGGCGCCAACATCCCCGGCAAACCGCGGGTCTTCATGCCCTATATCGGCGGCTACCCCGCCTACGCCGCCCGCTGCGCCGAAATCGCCGCCGCGGGGTATGAGGGGTTTGCGATTAGGTAGGAGGCCGCCGGCTTCTGGCCGCGGGACTCCCCTGCGGCAGCGGAGGGACCGGGCTGGCGACCCCGTTTTCGCAGTTTCCGGGCTTCGCAGGGGAAACCCGAAGACTGGGAAAGCGGCAGCGCATTGTCCGGCCGGCGGATGCAGTCCAGAATGCGTGTCGATCCGCAGCGCACGGGAACGTCTGTGCGCTGCGCGCAGACCCGCGTAAGGAAATGGCATGACCGATCAAAACCGTCCGAACTTCGCCGATGTATTCAGCAAACTGAATCGCTGGCGGCATCTTCCCGGCTACCGGCTGGAGCCCAACCTCGCGCCGTTCTTCGGACTGTTTCTGCCCGATATCCTCGGAATCGGGAGAGAAGACTGTACAATCATACCCGAATTCCCCCTACGAAAGGGTACATTATGCGGCGAACACATAAAGGGAAAAAATCAGTCTGTTAAGACAGATTATGTAGTTTTCTCCAAAGATTCTAACGTAGCTTATTTTGTAGAATTAAAAACGGACAGCAGGTCATTTGACGAAGGACAACTCGAATATCTGCGCAGGGCAAAAATGGTGGGGCCTTGTTATCTGTTGGAAGCATTGCGGGAGATATGCCTCGCAACCACATACAAGAAAAAATATGCTCATCTTCTTTTTCTTCTTGCCAATGCCTCTATCGTGAAAATTTGCAATGAAAGCGAACTAGAGAGAGCGATTTGTGAGTCGAAATTACCAAATGGACAAAAATGGGAAAATGTGTTTAAGTATGATGTAATAGTCAAAGATAGACCATGGACAAGTGAAATCGTCTACATTACCCCAACAGGAGACTCTCCCTCGGAAAGTTACCTCACAAATTTGGATTTCTGTAAAGTTTCAAGCATCGTCGAAAATCGCGGTTCTTTCGGTCCGTTGTTTGCAAATTATCTCAGAAAATGGACAACTCAGGCGGGAAACACAGGTCCCCGGAAGATATGGGCAACCGAGTGACGCGCGAATCCTCCCTCTCCAAATCCCGCTACATTTCCGGGGCACAGTGCCATCTGCGGCTCTGGTACGACTGCTACGAACGCGACCTGGCGGCGGCGCCGGACGAGGCGCTCCGGGCGGTGTTCGACACCGGCCACGAAGTCGGCGAACTGGCGTGCGCGCGCATCCCCGGCGGCCATCTTGTAGCGCACGACCACCGCCATATCCCGGAGGCGCTGGAGGAAACCCGCCGGGTTATCGAGGCGGGAAACGCGCCGGCCCTGTTCGAGGCGGCGTGCCGGCATCGCGGGGTGCTGGTCCGCGCCGACATTATCGAGCGCCTGCCCGCCGGCGGCTGGCGCCTGACCGAGGTCAAGTCGACGACCCGGCTCAAGGACCTTTTCGTCCTCGACGCCGCGGTCCAGCTCTGGGTTTTGCGCGGCGCCGGGCTCGACGTGCGCGAGGCCTGCGTCCTCACCCTCGACCGGGACTATGTCTACGACGGCCGGCGGCTCGACCCCGGCGCGCTGTTCCGGCTGCACCCGGTGACCGGCCGGGCGGAGGCGCTGCTCGCGGCCGTCGAGGCCGAAGTGGACGGGATGCAGGCCATGCTCGCCGCGCCGGCCGCGCCGGACATCGCGGCCGGCGACCATTGCTTCGACCCCTATCATTGCCCGTATCACGCCCATTGCACGCGCAACGACGTACCGCCGAACCACGGTATCGACGAACTGCCCCGGCTGGGGAAGGCGGAACGCGGCCGGCTCGACGCTGGCGGAATCCAGGAGATACGCGACATTCCCGACGGCTTCCCGCTCACGCCGTTGCAGCGCATCGTCCGGCGCGCGGTCATCGAAGGCCGCCCGGTGCTGCATGGCGACATCGCGGGCATACTGGCCCGGCGGAGGCAGCCGGTCCGCTATCTGGATTTCGAGACATTCTCACCGGCGGTCCCGCGCTTTGCCGGCACGCGCCCCTACGATGCGATCCCCTTTCTCTTCTCGGTGCATACCGAACGCCGGGGCGCGCCGCCGGACCATGCCGACTATCTGCACGAGGGCGCTGACGACCCCCGCCCGGCGCTGGCCGACCGGCTGATCGAGGCGCTGGGCCGGAGCGGCAGCATTTGCACCTACTCCGGCTATGAGGGCCGCATCCTGCGCGACCTTGCGGCGGCACTGCCGGAACGGGCGGCGGCGCTTCGCGCCATCGGGGCCCGGCTGTTCGACCTGTTGCCGCCGGTGCGCGACAGCATCTACCACCCCGCGTTCCGCGGTTCCTTCTCGATCAAGAGCGTGCTGCCCGCGCTCGTTCCCGGCATGGACTACGCCGACCTTTCGATCGCCGACGGGCAGATGGCGGCCGCGCGTTACGTCCGGGCGCTGGCGGCCGACGATCCGGAAGAGCGCCGGCGCACATTCGCCGACCTGCGCGCCTACTGCGCCCGCGATACGCTGGCGCTGGCCGAACTGAGCGAGTCGCTGGCGACGGTCGGCCGGGAGAATACCGTCAGGGAGCCGGCGCACGCGCGTCCCGCGTGAGGCGCCGCCCTAGTGCGCCGCGGCCCAGTTGCCGGCGGCGCCGGCGTCGACGACGAGGGGGACGGAGAGGTCGACCGCCGGCAGGGCGGCGCGCTCCATCATCGGCTTGAGCGCGGCGACCGTGCCCTCGACCTCGCCATCCGGTACTTCGAACAACAGTTCGTCATGGACCTGGAGCAGCATCCGGGCGCCCAGCCCTTCGGCCGCCAGCGCCGCCGGCACGCGGATCATCGCGCGCTTGATGATGTCGGCCGCCCCGCCCTGCAAGGGCGCGTTGATCGCCTGGCGCTCGGCGAAGGCGCGGTGAGACGGGTTCTTGTCGCCGATGCCGGTGACATGAATCCTGCGGCCGAACGGCGTCACCACATACCCGTTGCGCCGGGCGAAGTCCTTGGTCGTCTCCATGTAGTCGCGGATGCCGGGGAACTTCTCGAAATAGGCGTCGATGAAGGCCCGGGCCTCGCCGCGGTCGATGCGCAGCTGGTTGGCCAGCCCGAAGGCCGAGATGCCGTAGATGATGCCGAAATTGATCGCCTTGGCGCGGCGGCGCACCATCGGGTCCATGCCGTCCACCGGCACGCCGAACACCTCGGAGGCCGTCATGGCGTGGATGTCGACGCCGTCGCGGAAGGCCTGCTTCAATACCGCCATGTCGGCGACATGGGCGAGCAGGCGCAATTCGATCTGGGAATAGTCCAGCGAGACCAGCGTGTAGCCGGCGTCCGGAACGAAGGCCTCGCGGATGCGCCGTCCCTCCTCGGTCCGCACCGGGATGTTCTGCAGGTTCGGATCGTTCGACGACAGCCGCCCGGTCGAGGCCACCGCCATGGCGTAGGAGGTGTGGACCCGGCCGGTCTGCGGGTTGATTTCGCCGACCAGGGCATCGGTGTAGGTGCTCTTGAGCTTGGCGAGCTGCCGCCAGTCGAGCACCCGGGCCGGCAGGTCGTGGCCCTGGGCGGCGAGGCTCTCCAGCACGTCGGCCCCGGTGCCCCAGGCGCCGGTCTTGGTCTTGCGGCCGCCTTCCAGGCCCATCCGGTCGAACAGGATTTCGCCGAGCTGCTTGGGCGAGCCGATGGCGAAGGGCTCGCCGGCAAGACCGTGGATCTCTGCCTCGTACCCGGCCATGCGCTGCTCGAAATCGCCGGATAGCCGCTTGAGGTGCCCGGCGTCGACCAGGATGCCGGTGCGCTCCATCTGCGCCAGCACCGGAACCAGCGGCCGCTCCAGCGTCTCGTAGACCGTCGTCACCCGCCCGGCGACCAGGCGCGGCTTGAGCAGCCGGTGCAGGCGCAGGGTGATCTCGGCGTCCTCGGCGGCATAGTCGGTCGCCTTGTCGAGGTCCGCCTCGGCGAAGCCGATCTGCGCCTTGCCCTTGCCGCAGACGTCGGCGTACTTGATCGTGCTGTGCTCGAAATGCAGCCAGGCGAGATCGTCGAGACCGTGCTTGTGGCGGCCGGCGTCGCAGACATAGCTGAGCAGCATGGTGTCGTCGACCGGCGCGATGGCGATGCCGTAGCGGGCCATGACCACCGCGTCATACTTGATGTTGTGGCCGATCTTGAGGGTCGCCGGGTCCTCCAGCAGGTCCTTGAGCAGGGCGAGCGCCCGCTCGAACGGGATCTGCTCCGGCGCCGCCGCGCCGTCGAGCGCCAGGGCCGCGCCGCCGTCCGAGCCCGGCGCGACATGGGCGAGCGGCACATAGCAGGCCCGGCCCGGCTCGACCGCCAGCGAAAAGCCGACCAGCTCGGCGCGCATCTCGTTCAGCGAGGTCGTCTCGGTATCGAAGGCGACCGTGCCGCGCTCGCGCGCCAGCGCAATCCATTCGGCGAGCCGCGCCTCGTCCTGAACCGCCTCGTAGACCGCGGCTTCCGGCGCCGGCGCGGGATCGGCGGCCTCGTCCGGTTGCGCCTCGATCAGCCCGGCCTCGACGAACCCGGCCTCCATCCGCCGGGTGATGGTGCGGAACTCCTGCTGGCGCAGGAAGCCGAGCAGCACGTCCGGCTCCGGCGGCTCCAGGCGGAATTCTTCGACCGCCGCGTCTGTCGGCACGTCGTCCTTCAGCACGACCAGATCGCGCGACAGGCGCGCCATGTCGGCGAATTCGATCAGGTTTTCGCGGCGCTTGTTCTGCTTGATCTCGGACGCCCGGGCGAGCAGCGTATCGAGATCGCCGTATTCGCCGATCAGCTGCGCCGCCGTCTTCTGGCCGATGCCGGGCACGCCGGGCACGTTGTCGGTGCTGTCGCCCATCAATGCCTGGACGTCGACCACCTTGTCCGGCGCGACGCCGAACTTCTCGGCCACCTCCGGCGCGGCGATCCGCTTGTCCTTCATCGGATCGAACATGGTGACGCTGTCGTTCACCAGCTGCATCAGGTCCTTGTCGGACGACACGATGACGGTCTCGAAGCCCTTGGCCGTCGCCTCTTTCGCATAGGTCGCGATCAGGTCGTCGGCCTCGTAGCCCTCCAGCTCGATGCAGGGCAGGTTGAAGGCGCGGGTCGCCTCGCGCACCAGGGCGAACTGCGGGCGCAGCTCCTCCGGCGGCTCGTCGCGGTTTGCCTTGTATTCGGGATAGAGATCGTTGCGGAACGTCTTCGAGGAGGCGTCGAAGATCACCGCCAGAAAGTCCTCCGCATCGTCAGAGCGCACCTGCTCGATCAGCTTCACGATCATGTTGCAGAAGCCGTTGACGGCGTTGGTGTGCACGCCGTCGGAGCGCTTGAAGGAATCGACCGGAATGGCGTGAAACGCCCGGAAGATATAGGCCGAGCCGTCGATCAGATAGAGCTGCGGGGCGGGCATGGCGGTTCCCTGTGAAGGCCGTTGCGAAAGACCGGCGGGCGGGTGCGGCCGATCCTAGCGCATTTCGCTCATGCGCTTCATCCCCTGTCCGCCCTGTGCAAGCCCGTCCGTCTCCTACCGCCCCTGCTGCTTCGCCCAGCTGTCGCGCAGGGTGACGGTGCGGTTGAAGACCGGGCGGGCGGGGCTGCTGTCGGGATCGGGCGCGAAATAGCCGGTGCGCTCGAATTGCAGGGTCTCGCCGGGGGCGGGGGCGGCGAGCACCGGTTCCAGCTTCGCGTTCGGGACCACCGTCAGCGAGTCCGGGTTGAGGTCGTCGAGCCAGTCGCGGCCGCCGCTGCCGGGGATTTCGGCACTGAACAGCCGGTCGTAGAGCCGGACCTCGGCGTCGAGCGCGTGGGCCGCGGAGACCCAGTGGATCGTGCCGCGCACCTTGCGGCCGTCCGGCGCCGTGCCGCCGCGCGACTCCGGGTCGATGACGCAGCGCAACTCCGCGATCCCGCCGTCCGCGCCGCGCACCACGCCGGTGCAGGTCATCAGATACGCGAAGCGCAGCCGCACCTCCCGGCCCGGCGCGAGGCGGAAGAACTTCTTCGGCGGGTCTTCCATGAAGTCGGCGCGCTCGATCCAGAGTTCGCGGCCGAAGGGGATGTCGCGCGTGCCGCGGTCCGGGTCGGCGGGATGGTTGGCGGCCGGGAGCCGGTCCACCTTCCCCTCCGGCCAGTTCTCGATGACGACCCTGAGCGGATCGAGCACCGCCATGCGGCGCGGCGCAGCCTCGTTCAGCACGTCGCGCACCGCGGCGTCGAACTGGGCCGCCTCGACCAGGTTGTCCGCCTTGGCGACGCCGATGCGCCGGACGAACTCCCGGATGCCTTCCGGCGGCACGCCGCGCCGGCGCAGGCCGGCGAGCGTCGGCATGCGCGGATCGTCCCAGCCGGCGACATGGCCCTCCCCGACCAGCCGGATCAGCCGGCGCTTCGAGAGCACCGTGTGGCCGAGGTTGAGCCGGGCGAACTCATACTGCCGGGGCCGCGACGGCACCGGCAGATGCTCGACCAGCCAGTCGTAGAGCGGCCGGTGGTCCTCGAATTCCATGGTGCAGATCGAGTGGGTGACATGCTCGATGGCGTCCGACTGGCCGTGGGCGAAATCGTAGGTCGGGTAGATTTTCCAGCGCTCGCCGGTGCGCGGATGGGCGGCGTGCAGGATACGGTAGAGCACGGGATCGCGCAGGTTGAAGTTGCCGCTCGCCATGTCGATCTTCGCGCGCAGCACCCGGGCGCCCTCCGGGAATTCGCCCGCCTTCATGCGGCGCAGCAGGTCGAGATTCTTCGCCGGCGTGCGGTCGCGGTACGGGCTGTTCTTGCCCGGCTCGGTCAGCGTGCCGCGGCTGGCGCGCACCTCCTCGGCCGTCTGGTCGTCGACATAGGCGAGGCCGCGTTCGACCAGATGTTCGGCCCAGTCGTAGAGCCGGTCGAAATGGTCCGAGGCGTGGTGGAGATGCGCGCCCCAGTCGAAGCCGAGCCAGCGCACGTCCGCCTTGATGGCGTCGATATAGAGCTGCTCCTCCTTCAGCGGGTTGGTGTCGTCGAAGCGCAGGTGGCAGCGCCCGCCGAACTCCGCCGCGACACCGAAATTCAGGCAGATCGACTTGGCGTGGCCGATATGGAGATAGCCGTTGGGCTCGGGCGGGAAGCGGGTGACGACCGTGCTTTCCCTGCCGCTTTCCAGGTCGGCGCGGACGATGTCGCGGATGAAGTCGCGCGGGACTTCCCCTGTCAGCGGCTCTGTCGGGGCTGGAGGATCGGCGTCGGACATGGCGGGAGCGGGTCGGGGCGAGCGGTTGTGCCGGAAGACAGGTGCCAGAAGCCGCGCCGCCGGGAAAGCGGCCATATCGCCCGCCTTGCAGGCACCGACGCCGCCAGACGTAAAGCCGCAGACTTGCCCGCCGCGCCCGGTGATATAACCGGCCGCCGAACATCGCATACCGGACCGGCAGGCGCCCGAAACGGCCGGGACGGGGCGGGACCGGCATTCCGCGGTCATATCACCCGGCGCCGGCGCGCAGATGAAGCACTACACCGAACGCACACTCGTCACCGGGGGAGCCGGCTTCATCGGCTCGCATCTCTGCGCACGGCTGATCCGCGAGGGCTGCGACGTCATCTGTCTCGACAATCTGTTCACAGGGTCCAAGGCAAACATCGCCCCGCTTCTCGGCGCGCCGAATTTCGAATTCATCCGCCACGACGTGACGGAGCCGCTGCGCCTCGAGGTCGAC
Source organism: Rhodospirillaceae bacterium (assembly GCA_028819475.1). Taxonomy (NCBI): domain Bacteria; kingdom Pseudomonadati; phylum Pseudomonadota; class Alphaproteobacteria; order Rhodospirillales; family Rhodospirillaceae; species Rhodospirillaceae bacterium. The sequence continues at coordinate 30,104 of JAPPLJ010000048.1, read as the reverse complement.
CGCATCTTCAACCTCGCCTGCCCGGCGAGCCCGGTGCACTACAAGCACGATCCGGTGCAGACCGTGAAAACCTCGGTGCACGGCGCGATCAACATGCTGGACCTCGCCCGGCGCTGCGGTGCGCGTATCCTCCAGGCCTCGACCAGCGAGGTGTATGGCGATCCGCTCACCCATCCCCAGGCCGAAGACGACTGGGGCAATGTCAACCCGATCGGCCCGCGCGCCTGCTACGACGAGGGCAAGCGCTGCGCCGAGACCCTGTTCTTCGACTATCACCGCCAGTACGGCGTCGATACCCGCGTCGCGCGCATTTTCAACACCTACGGACCCCACATGCACGCGTCGGACGGGCGGGTGGTCTCCAATTTCATCGTCCAGGCCCTGCTCGGCCGGCCGCTGACCGTCGCCGGCGACGGCAGCCAGACCCGGTCCTTCTGCTATGTCGACGACCTGGTCGACGGGCTTCTGGCCTACATGGCGCTCGAGGATGCGCCGCCGGGGCCGGTCAATTTCGGCAATCCGCAGGAAACCGCCATCGCCGGGCTCGCCGAGACGATCGTGCGGCTCTGCGGCAGCGGCTCGTCCACGGTCTTCGTTCCGCTGCAGGAGGACGACCCGGTGCGCCGCCGGCCCGACATTTCGCGCGCCGCCCGGCTGCTCGGCTGGTCGCCGGATACGGACCTGGAATCCGGCCTCGCAGAGACCGTCGCCTGGTTCCGCGAGCTGCTGCGCACCGTCCCGGAACACCGGATCGATGTCGCACAGCCGTGAGGCGGCTCGGCCCGATTCGGTCTGGGCCGTCGTCACCCCCGTTTTCGAGGACGGCGCCTCCTTCGCCGCGCTGTGCCGGGACCTGGCGCGCGTCGACGCCAGCGTCACCCTGGAGATCCTCGCGGTCGACGACGGCTCGATCGGCTCGCCGCCTGCGATCGACGCCATGCGCGAAGCGGGCCTCGCCGGCCGGATCGTCCGCCTGAAGCGCAATTGCGGGCACCAGACGGCGGCCTGGGTCGGCCTGACGGTGGCGGCCGCGGACCCGCGCCACGACGGGGCCGTCGTCATGGACAGCGACGGCGAGGACAGGCCGGAGGATATCCCGCGCCTGATCGCGGCGGTGGGGCCGGACTGCGACGCCGCCGCGGCCCGCCGGGGGCGCCGGCGCGAATCGCTGTCGTTCCGGCTGTTCTACCGGATCTACCGCCTGTTCTTCGGCCTGATGACGGGCCGCGAAATCCGGTCCGGCAATTTCTGCGCCCTCGGCCGGCGCGCCCTGCTGCGCCTGACGGCGATGCAGGAGACGCGGATCCACCTTGCCGCGGCGCTGATCAAGTCCCGTCTCAGGCGCGCAGAAATCCCTTGCGACCGCGGCGCACGCTACTCGGGCCGCTCGCAGATGAATTTCTACGACCTGGCGCTCCACGGCCTGCGCGCGGTAGCGGTGTTCGACGACGCCGTGCTGACCCGGATGGGCGCGGTCTGCGCCTGGGCGGCGGCGTCGGGCGTCGCGATATTCCTGGTTGGCCTGGCGCTGAAGCTCGCCGGCCAGACGACGCCCGGCTGGCTGACCTTCGTAACCGGGTTCCTGGTCCTGGTCTTTCTCCAGACCGCGATCCTCAGCCTGGTGGCGCTGATCATGAACGCGCTCGGCTACCGCTCGCCGGCGGACCTCGAAGCGGCGGCGGTGTCGCTGATCCTGGAGACCGAAACGGCGCCCGGCAATCCCGACACCGGCGATCCCGCCCCCGACGATCCTTCCGATGCGTGAGGAAGCCGGCCGGGTCCTGCGCTTCGTGCTGAACGGACTGTTCGCGACCGCGGTGCACTACGCCGTCCTCGCCGGCCTGGTGGAAGGCGCCGGCATGGCCTCGGCGGCGATCGCCAACGCGCTGGCGGCCGTATGCGGCATCGCGGTGTCCTATATCGGCAATCGCAGTTTCGTCTTGCGAAGCCGCGCCCCGCACCGCCGGGCCGGGCCGCGCTTTCTCGCCGGCTATGCCGCCGTCGTCGCGCTGCACGGCGGAGCGATGGCGCTCTGGGCGGATCTCGGCGGCCTGGACTACCGCATCGGCTTTCTGTTGTTTACCGGGTTGGCGGCGGTCCTCACCTATCTGCTGAACCGGTTTTTCGTGTTCCGGGAGGCCGGGGCGGAATCACCGTCCAGGTAATCCGGATCGGGCGGGCCGTCGGCGAGTCGCTCCACCGGAATGTCTCCCGGCGCAGCGGCCGCCCGGCGGCGAGCGCAGCCATTCCCGGCGGCAGTTTTCGCCCGGTCCGCCAGACCGCCAGCGCGCCGCGCTCGGCGATATCCCGGTCCGAAACCCAGGGCGATTTTCCCGGATCGGCATTTATCGATACGGACGGACCGCCCGGCGCCTTCAGCGCGACCAGGCCGGCCAGCCATTGATGCCCGACGACGATCCGGGGCGCGGCGCCGGTCTCCTCGATATAGCCGCGCAGCAGCCGGCCGGCGATTGCATCCTGCGGCCAGGCGACCCGCACCGGCTTGTCGGAGATCGATGCGCCGAACAGCACGGCGGCGGCATAGGCCGCCGGGACCAGCACCAGCAGGCCGGCGGCCATCGCGCCGAGCCGGGCGAGCCGCCGCCCGTCGAAGCGCCCCGGCAGCAGCGCCATCAGCAGCAGGCCGGACCAGTTGAACATCGGCATGCCCCACATGTCCTTCAGCCCCAGGCCGGTTGCGACGGCCGCCAGCACTGTCAGCAGGAGGGGTCCGATGCCGAGTATCAGGAGGAAGCGGCGCGCCCCGGATTCCTCTGCCGGCGCGCGTGCGGCGCCGGCGCCGAACAACCCGGCGGCCAGCGCCATGAGCGCGAACACGGCATGGTCCGCCAGCTGGGCGAGCAGGAAGGAGACAGGTCCTCCGGCCTTGCTCGATCCCGCCCGCGTCGTCGCATAGTCGAGCGGCAGGAACCCGGACTCGACCAGGTAAATCGCCTGCGGCAGCGCGACGAGCGCGCACGCAGCCAGCGCGAGCCACGGGCCCGGCCGGGAGAGGCAGGCGCGCCCGCGCCCGTCGGCCAGCAGCCACACAAAGGCCGCCAGAAGCAACAGGCCGGATGAGTATTTCGCCCACAGCGACAAGCCGGCGAACAGGCCGAGCAAGAACCACCAGAGAATGCGCTCGCTCTGGACCGCGCGCCAAAGGGCGAGCCCGGTCCACGCCCAGAGGGGCATCTGCAGGAGATTGTGGTTCACCTCCGGCGTCGGCCAGGAATAATAGAAGATACCGGTCAGCAGGAGGGTGCCGGCGAGCGCCCGGCCTGGCCCCAGCAGGTCCCGGCCCAGCAGGTAGACGGCGGCGAAGGTCGCGGCGACGCAGCCTTGCCCGAACAGATAGACCGGCCAGAGCGCGCCGAAGGAGGCCAGGCGGACCGCTTCGAGCAGCAGGCCGGGAAGGTTGGGATGCTTGTAGGTGGCGACGACGCCTTCCCGGCCCCAAACCAGCATCTCGACGACGTCGAGCGGCGGCGCGCTGTGGGTCAGCGCCGGCGCCAGGGTCCAGAACAACGCCTGCGCCGCGCACAGCGCCACGACCGACCGCCCGGGACGGGCCGCAGCGGCCTCGAAGACTGTCATCGGAAAAGCGGCCATCCGGCGCTCTGGTTCAATGCGGGGCGCCCCGGTCAGGCCGGCCGGTCGCCGGCGATCGAGATGCGGTGCATAAGGCGCCGATGGCCGTGATAATCGTTGAGCGGATAGTGCTGGGACGCCCGGTTGTCCCAGAAGGCGACGGCGCCCGGCGTCCAGACGAAGCGGCAGGTGAATTCCGCCTGCGTCTGGTGCCGGAACAGATACCCCAGGATCGGGGCGCTTTCCCTCTCGGTCATGCCCTCGAAGCGCGTCGTGTGCCCGGTATTGACGTAGAGCGCCGGCCGACCGGTCTCCGGGTGGGTGCGCATGACCGGGTGGACGGCCTCCTTCAGCGTCTTCGCGTCCTTGCCCGGCCCGTCGGCGTCGCCGCGGTTGCGGGTGATCTGGGCCGACGCCTTGGCCGAACTGTTGACCGCCCGGAGCGGCCGGAGCGCGGCCTTCATCCCTTCGGAGAGGGATTCCCAGGCGAGATACTGGTTGGCGAACAGGGTATCGCCGCCGGCCGGCGGCAGCTCCCGCGCCGCCAGCATCGCGCCCATCGGCGGTTCTGCCGTGTAGGTGGTATCGGAATGCCAGATGCCGCCGAAATTGACCCGCTCGTGCTCCAGCTTGAGGACCGGCGCGATTTCCGGAAAGCCATCGATGCCCTCGACCATGGGATAGGGCACCGGGTCGCCGAAGCGGCGGGCGAAGGCGAGTTGCCGGGCCGGGGTGATCTCCTGATCGCGGAAGAAGACGACGAGATGGTCGAGCAGGGCCTGCCGGATCGCCGCCACTGTCGCGTCCGGCAGGTCGGCCGCCAGATCGACGCCGCGGATTTCCGCGCCGATCGCCGGCGCGATCGGCACGATCTTCAGCCCGGTTGCGGTGGCGGCGCCGTCCATGCCCGGATTCAAGCGGCGGCGGCAACGCTTGGCAAGCCGAACTTCCGCCTGCCTGCGGTGCACCGCCGGGCCGCGCGGCGCATCGGCCCGCGGCATCCGCCGATTCAGCCGGCCCGCGCCTCGAGGGTCGGTATCCCGGACACGTCGACCTCGCGTTCCGCACGCGCCATATCGTGGAGCCGTTGCAGGTTGATCCAGAAACCGGCGCCGTTGCCGAACAGCTTGCCGAAACGGACCGCCATTTCGGCGGTGACCGGCTGCTTCTCGTTGAGAATGGCGTAGAGCGTCTGGCGGGATATGCCGAGCGCTTCCGCCACCGCCGTCCTGCTCATCGACAGGGCGGGCAGGACGTCTTCCCGCAGAATTTCTCCGGGATGCACCGGATCGATGGAAGGATGCCGTTCGATCATCGGTGATAGTCCTCTATGTCCACGTCCGTCGCCGCGTCGCCGTCCCATCCGAAGGTGACGCGGTAGTTGGCCGTCAGGCGGACGGCGTAGCGGCCGGCCCGGATATGTCAAGCGCCGCCTTACAACAACGACATCCGGTTGCCGCCGGCCGGAGAGCCGCCGCGCGGGCGTGTCCGCTTCCCTTGGCGGCGGACATGCCCTAGGCCGGGATCGCCGCCGGAGAGTGCGAACCATGACCATCGTCGAAACCGCCACACCCGCCGCCGATCCTGCCGGGAGCGTTGCCGGCAACCCCTATGCCCCGGACCCGGAGATCGAGGCGATCCGGCAGTCCGTGCGCGCGCTGTGCGCCGGGTATCCGGGCGAATACTGGCGGGCGAAGGACCGGGAGCGCGCCTATCCCACGGAGTTCGTCCGCGCGCTCACCGAGGCCGGCTTCCTCGCCGTGCTGGTGCCGGAGGCCTATGGCGGCAGCGGCCTCGGCCTGCGCGCGGCCTGCGCGATCCTTGAGGAGATCCACAAGAGCGGCGGCAACGGCGCGGCCTGCCATGCCCAGATGTACATCATGGGCACGATCCTGCGCCACGGCTCCGAGGCGCAGAAGACACGCTGGCTGCCGGGCATCGCCTCGGGCGACCTGCGGCTGCAGGCGTTCGGCGTGACCGAGCCGGGCAGCGGCACCGACACGCTTTCGCTGCGCACCGTCGCCGAGAAGAGGGGCAACGACCGCTATGTCGTGAACGGCCAGAAGGTCTGGACCTCGCGCGCCGAGCATTCCGACCTGATGCTGCTGCTGGCCCGGACGACGCCGAAGGAGGAGGTGAAAAAGCGCACGGAGGGCCTGTCCGTCTTCGTCGTCGACATGCGCGAGGCGCGGGGCAACGGCCTGACGATCCGGCCGATCCGCACCATGATCAACCACGCCACCACAGAAGTCTTCTTCGACGATCTGGAAGTCCCGGCAGAGAATCTCGTCGGCGCGGAGGGGCAGGGCTTCCGTTACATCCTGGACGGCATGAACGCCGAGCGGGTGCTGATCGGCGCGGAATGCATCGGCGACGCCCGCTGGTTCATCGGTAAGGCGCGCGACTATGCCGCCGAGCGCCAGGTGTTCGGCCGGCCGATCGGCCGGAACCAGGGCATCCAGTTCCCGATCGCGAAGGCTTATGCCGCGACCGAGGCCGCCGACCTGATGGTGCAGAAGGCGGCCTGCCTGTTCGACGCCGGCGAGCAGCCCGGCGCCGAGGCCAACATGGCCAAGATGCTCGCCGCCGACGCCGCCTGGGAGGCCGCCGACATGTGCATGCAGGCTCATGGCGGCTTCGCCTTCGCCGAGGAATACGATATCGAGCGCAAGTTCCGCGAGACCCGGCTCTACCGGACCGCGCCGATCTCGACCAACCTGATCCTCAGCTACATCGCCGAGCACGTCCTCGGCCTGCCAAGGTCGTTTTGAGGGTGCGGCACCGCCACTGACCCGGATCGCGCCCCATGAACCCCTTCGCCGACATTCTCGTAATTTCCATCGACCAGGCGGCGGCGGCGCCGCTGTGCGCGGCCAAGCTGGCCGATGCCGGCGCGCGGGTGATCAAGGTCGAGCGGCCGGGCGGCGATATTGCGCGCTACTACGACAGCGCGGTGAACGGACTTTCGGCCTATTTCGTCTGGCTCAACCGGGGCAAGCAATCCATCGTCCTCGACCTCAAGGACGCGGCAGACGCGACGCTGCTGCACCGGATGATCGCCCGGGCCGACGTGTTCCTGCAAAATCTCGCGCCCGGCGCGGCGGCGAAGCTCGGCTTCGGCTCGGAGGCCCTGCGCGCGCAGCATCCGCGGCTCATCGCCTGCGATATCTCCGGCTACGGCGACGGCGGGCCCTACGAGGCCATGAAGGCCTACGACCTGCTGGTGCAGGCGGAATCCGGCGTCGCGGCGATCACCGGCAGCCCGGACGAGCCGGCGCGGGTCGGCGTCTCGGTCGCCGATTTTTCCGCCGGGGTGCACGCCTACGGCGCGATCATGGAAGCCCTCTACGCGCGCGAGAAGACCGGCGAAGGGCGGGCGATTTCCGTCTCCCTGTTCCACACCCTCGCCGACTGGATGAACGTGCCGCTGTTTCACAACGACCTTGGGGACGGCGGCTTCGCGCGGGTCGGCTTGCGCCATCCGACGATCGCGCCCTACGGCCTGTTCCTGTGCGCCGGCGGCGAGCCGATCGTGCTCGCGATCCAGAATGCCCGCGAATGGGTGCGCCTGTGCGAGGCGGTGCTGGAGCGGCCGGACATGGCGGACGACCCGCGCTTTGCCGACAACGGGGCGCGGGTGGCGAACCGGCCGGCGCTGGAAGCCGAGATGGGCGCCGTCTTCGGCGCGTTATCGCGCGGCGAGGCGATCCGCCGGCTCGAGGCGGCACAGATCGCCTGGGGGCGGGTCAACAGCGTCGCCGACCTTTCGGCCCATCCCGAACTGCGGCGGGTGCCGGTCGAGACGCCGAACGGCCCGGCGCAGATGGTCCCGCCCGGCACGCTGGTCCGCGAATTGGGCGCGCCGCGGCTCGGCGCCGTCCCGGCCCTGGACCAGCACGGCCCGGCCATTCGGGCAGAGTTTGCCGTGGACCGGCCCGGAAACTGAGTGGCGCCTGAATGGGCGGCTGGCCGGCGGACTGCCGAACCGTCACATCGCCAGCCCTTTGACGAACAGGCCGACGCCTGCGACGAACAGCAGGGCCAGGATCAGGTTGCGGTAGCGCTCTTCCGGCACCCGGGCGCGAATTCGACCGCCGACGAACATACCCAGGAGCGCCGGGACCATCAGGCCGGCGGAAACCGCGGCGACCTCCCAGGTGACCGCCCCCTTGACGACGACCGACACCGCCCAGGGCACCACGATGATGAACAGCACATAACCGGACGCCTGGATGAACTCGTCCTTCTTGAGGCCAAGCACCTGCCACCAGGCGGCGAGCGGCGCGGCGAGCGAGCCGGTCGCGCCCTGGAGCACGCCGAGCACAAGGCCGACGGGGATCGCCAGGCGCGCCTCCCAGACCCGCGGCAGGGCGGGCGGAATGCGCGTGACGTTGATGGCGACATAGCCGCACACGACGAGGCCGAGCAGCACCTCGATGATCCGCTGGTCGACGGCGAACAGCAGTTCCGTGCCGCCCCAAACGCTGACTGCCGCCGCAAGCGCCAGCAGCGTGTAGCGGCGGGCGATGTCGCGCACGCCCCCCATCTGGAGGATCTGCACCAGGTTCAGCACCAGGCTGGACACCAGGACGAACGGCACCGCGGCCCTGGGCTCGATGACGATCGACATGAGCGCGATCGCCACCAGCGGCAGGCCCATGCCGATCAAGCCCTTCACCGTGCCGGCGAGGCAGAAGGCGAGCGCGAAATAGAGATAGAGGATGGGGCGGCTCCGGACGACAACGCGCCCGGCGGCAGGGCCGGGCCGAGGGAACCATAGCGTCGGCAACCGCGGCGCGATAGGTTCGGCGCGCCGCAAATTCCTGCGCGCCCAGGTCCGAGACAGCGATCCCCGACTATGAGTCCGACGCCTTTCACGATCCATGTGCCACAGAAAAAGCTCGACCGGATCCTGCAACGGGTGCGGGATTTTCCCTGGCCGGAAGAAAAGGTCGACAGCGGATGGGCGCTGGGGCCGGACCCGGACTGGCTGCGCGATTTCTGCCGGTATTGGATAGAGGAGTATGACTGGCGCGCCGTCGAGACCCGGCTGAACGCGCTGCCGCATTTCACGGCCGCGGCCGATGGGCTGGACCTGCATTTCGTCCACTGCCGTTCGCCGCGGGCCGACGCGAGGCCGCTCGTTCTGGTGCATGGCTGGCCGGGTTCCTTCATCGAATTCGAGGAGATGCTCGGGCCGCTGACCGACCCCGCCGCCCACGGCGCGCGGGATGCGCCGGCCTTCCATGTCGTCGCGCCGTCGCTGCCGGGCTACGCCTTTTCCGAAAAGCCGGCCGGCCCGATCGGCCCGCGGCGCATGGCCGGGCACATCGCCGCTCTGATGGGCGACGTGCTGGGCTATGACGGCTACATCGCCCAGGGCGGCGACTGGGGCAGCGTGATCTGCGGCTGGATCGGCCACGACCATGCGGACCGAAATAAAAAGGGCGGGTGCGGCGGCGTGCATCTCAACATGTTCGGCGTCCGCCCGTCCCGGGAACGGGAAGGCGGCGGCATCGAACCCGTCCCGCCGCAGAACGCGGAAGAGGACGCTTGGCGGCGCAAGGGCGAACGCTGGCGGATGAAGGAGGGCGGCTATTTCCACGTCCAGGCGACCAAGCCCGAATCGCTCGCCTACGCCATGCTGGACAGCCCGGTCGGCGTCGCCGCCTGGATCGGCGAGAAATTCCGCACCTGGATCGACGGGCAACAGGCCAGCCTGGACCGGGTGATCGGCCGCGAACGGCTGCTCACCAACCTGATGCTCTATATCGTGAACGACGCCTTCGGCAGCGCCTCGTGGACCTATAACGGCTACAGCCGCGACGGCGATTCCCTGTTCCCGCCCGGCGGCCGCGTGCGCGTCCCGACCGGCATCGCCAACTTCCCGCGCGAGATCATCCCCTTCCCGCCGCGGCCCTACGTCGAGAAGGGTTACAACGTGGCCCGCTGGACCGACATGCAGCGCGGCGGCCACTTCGCCGCCATGGAGGCGCCGGACCTGCTGCTCGACGACATCCGCGCCTTTGCTCAAACGCTCCGATAACAAGCGGCTGAGCACCGCGCCACCCCCACTCCCTTTTCTGTATTGAGCCACCTCCTCTGAGGAGAATTGTTCTGCGAAAGGGGCCAGGCCGCCACCACCTTATCCTTCCCCCTCTTCAGAGGGGGAAGTGGCCGAGCGCAGCGAGGTCGATGGGGGTGCGGTGTCTGTAGGCTGTGCCGGCGCCACCGCACCCCCACCTAGCCTCCCCCTCTGAAGAGGGGGAGGGATAGGAAGAATCAAACGTCTCCGCTCCCCGGTCCGACCCGCCGAATTCCCAACCCAATTTGCCGCCCCGGACCTGATCCGGGGCCCAGGGCCGACTTGAAAGGCCTTTGCCCGTGGCTCTGGTCCCCGGATCTCCGCTGCGCTCCGTCCGGGGTGGCAATGGGGATTGGGGCGGCAGCGCTCTTTCAAAATTATTTCCTTTTTTACGATAATTTGCCTTGACATGGTGGATCCCGCGCCCTATATCGGCCCCGTCAACGCCCGAAGTGCGCCTGCCGCGGCCGGCCGACGCCCCAAAAAAAGCGAACGAAGAAACAGGCGGGAACTGCCCGCTTTCCGGCCCGCCGCCGCCAGTCGGCCATCCTGTGCGCCGCCCTGTGCGCCATTGGGCTTGACGGCCGGACCCCGTCCGATTCGACCGTCCGGTTCGACCCTCCGATTCCGCCGGGCCATGCTGCCCCCGATCCTGCCCCGCGGTGCCGCCCCCGGTGTCGCGCGGCGCTCCCGTTCGGCCGGAAAGCTGGAAAAATTCCTACCGGGATTGATTTTGCGCATTTCCGATAGACGTCTTTCCAACGATTCCAAAGGGTTAGGGCTGCCGGGTGCAAAAAAACACATAAGAAAGACCGGTCTGTCCAATGAGAAAAGTCAAGCAATTTCAAAGACTTAGGGAAAATGATTTTGAACATTTATTCAAAATCCGGCCGTTTCCCGGCGTCCGGCCCGTCCGGCGCCCCGGGCCTGCTGCCGGCCGATATCCGTACCCTTGCCCAAACGCTCCGGTAACAAGCGGTTGAGCACCGCGCCTGCGCGCCAATTCCATCGTGACCCGCGCCGCAGGTTCGACTAAGACTGCCGCCCTGCACACGGCGCGGTTGCCGGCCTTTCCGGCCGGTGCCGTGCCGAAAAGCGAAACCGAACCGTCAACATCACGGAAACCCTGGAGGGGTGACGATGAAACGACTGATGACAGCGGCGGCGGTTGCCGCCGCCCTTGCGGTCGCCGCCATGCCGGCGTCGGCCAAGAATGTCCTGAAATGGGCCAGCCAGGGCGACGCGCTCACCGCCGATCCCCATTCGCAGAACGAGGGCCCGACCAATTCGGCGACCCTGCAGATCTACGAGGGGCTGGTCTTCCGCGATCCGGCCATGAAGCTGATTCCCGCGCTGGCCACGAGCTGGTCCACCGTCGCGGGCAAACCGAATGTGTGGGAGTTCAAGCTGCGCAAGGGCGTCAAATTCCATGACGGCTCGGCCTTCAGCGCCGACGACGTCGTTTTCACCATGCAGCGCATCAAGCTGCCGACCTCGGACTTCAAGAACTACGTCAAGAGCGTCGTCGAGGCGAAGAAGATCGACAGCCACACGGTGCAGCTCATCACCAAGGGGCCGAACCCGATCCTGCCCAACCAGCTGACCCAGATCGGCATCATGTCCGCCGCCTGGGCCAAGAAGCACAAGGTCGAGAAGCCCCTCGACTTCAAGAACAACGAAGAGAGCTACGCCGCGCGCCACGCCAACGGCACCGGCCCCTACATGCTGAAGCTGCGCGAGCCGGGCGTCCGCACGATTCTGGTGCGCAACCCGGACTGGTGGGGCTGGAAGGACTCCGGCGGCAACGTCGACGAGATCGTCTACACGCCGATCAAGAACGCCGCGACCCGGGTCGCCGCGCTGCTTTCCGGCCAGGTCGATTTCGTGCTCGATCCGCCGTTCCAGGATCTCAACCGCATCGGCCGCAGCGCCAAGCTGAAGGTCGTGCAGACGCCGCAGATCCGGACCATCTTCCTCGGCCTCGATACCGGCGTGAAGGAGCTGCGCACCTCCGACGTCAAGGGCAAGAACCCGTTCGCCGACGCCAAGGTGCGCGAGGCCATGTACCGGGCGATCGACATCGCGGCGATCCGCAAGGTCGTGATGCGCGGCCTCGCCGTGCCGGCGGGTATCATCACCTCGCCGGGCGTCCACGGCTACACGCAAGCCCTGAACGGGCGCCTGTCCTACGATCCGGCCAAGGCCAAGGCCCTGCTCGCCGAAGCGGGCTATCCGAACGGCTTTTCCGTTCGCCTGGACTGCCCGAACAACCGCTACAACAACGACGAGAAGATCTGCATCGCGGTCGTCGGGATGCTCGGCAAGGTCGGCATCAAGGTCAATCTGGACGCGATTCCGAAGTCCAAGCACTTCCCCAAGATCCAGAAGCGGGTGACCGATTTCTACATGCTGGGCTGGGGCGTGCCGACGCTCGATAGCCACTATGTGTTCACATACCTCTACCATTCGAAGGGGCCGTGGAACGCGACGGGCTACGCCAATCCGCGGGTCGACGAGCTGACCGACGCCATGCCGGTCACGGTCGACCTCAAGAAGCGCGACGCGATGATCGCCGAGGCCTGGAAGCATGTGAAAGGCGCCAACGCCTATCTGCCGCTGCACCACCAGGTGATCGTGTGGGGCATGTCGAAGAAGCTCGACCTGCCGATCCGGGCCGACGATTCCCCGCACTTCCGCTGGGCGAAAATGAGCAAGTAGCGGGCGCGCGGGAAACCGCACCCGACGTTCCCTCCGCCGGCCTCCGGCTCCGCAACCTGCGGGACCGGCGGCCGGCGGTATGCTTTTTCGATAGGGGATCGCAGGTCGGTTTCCGGCCGGAGACCTGAACGGCCATGTTCAGCTATCTCGTCAATCGCGTGTTCCAGGCCGTCGGCGTCCTGCTGGTGGTCGCGCTGCTGTCCTTCGTGATCTTCAATTACGTCGGCGACCCGATCAACAACATGGTCGGGCAGGAGGCGACGCTGGAAGACCGCGAGGAATTGCGCGAGCGGCTCGGCCTGAACGATTCGGTGATCGTGCAGTTCCTGCGCTTCGTCGCCAACGCGGCCGAGGGCGAGTTCGGCATTTCCTACCAGTTCCAGCGCAAGGTCTCCGACCTGATCCTGGAGCGCATGCCGGCGACGCTTGAGCTGGTGTTCGTCTCGGCGATCATCGCGCTGGCGGCCGGCATCGGGCTCGGCGTCTTTACCGGCCTGCGCCGCGACAGCTGGCTCAGCCGCTTCGTGCTCACCGTCTCGCTGGTCGGGGTGTCGCTGCCGACCTTCGTGATCGGCATCCTGCTCATCTACATTTTCTCGGTCGGCCTGGAATGGCTGCCCTCCTTCGGCCGCGGCGACACGGTGCGCATCGGCGACTGGGACAGCGGCCTGCTCACCGGCTCGGGATGGCTCGCCATCATCCTGCCGGCGATCACGCTCGGCCTGTTCCAGCTCACCATCATCCTGCGCCTGGTGCGCGCCGAGATGCTCGAGGTGCTGCGCACCGACTACATCAAGTTCGCGCGTGCCCGCGGCCTGTCGCGCCGGGCGATCAATTTCGGCCATGCGTTGAAGAACACGATGGTGCCGGTCATCACCATCGCCGGCCTGCAGATCGGCACGCTGATCGCCTTCTCGATCATCACCGAGACCGTCTTCCAGTGGCCGGGCATGGGCCTCTTGTTCATCCAGGGCGTCGAGTTCGCCGACGTGCCGATCATGGGCGCCTACCTGCTGCTCGCCGCCATCGCCTTCGTCGCGATCAACCTGATCGTCGATCTGCTCTACGCCGCCGTCGATCCGCGGCTGCGCGTCTCGGCCCAGCGCGGCAAGGGCACGGCATGACGGCCCGCCCGGCAACCGGAACCGCCCCCGGCACCGCAGGCCGCCTGCTCGGCGCGCTCCATCGTGGCGCCGACAGCGACCTCGCCTACAGCTTCCGGCGCAATCCGGTCGTCGTGACCGCGGCCATAGTCACCCTGCTCTATTTCTTCGGCGCCGCCTTCGCCGACTGGCTCGCGCCGCACACGCCGTTCGACCCGTCGACCCTCAGCCTGGGCGACGCGGAAAAGCCGCCGGCCTGGATCGAGGGCGGCGACTGGAGCTACGTCCTCGGCACCGACAACCAGGGCCGGGACATCTTCTCGACCATCCTCTACGGCAGCCGCCTGTCGCTCATCGTCGGCTTCAGCGCCGTCATCTTCTCGGTCGTGCTCGGCGTCGGCCTCGGCGTGACATCGGGCTATTTCGGCGGCTGGTACGAATCCGTCGTCATGCGCGCCGCCGACGTGCAGCTCACCCTGCCCTCGATCCTGGTCGCGCTCATGGTCGACGGCGTCGCCCGGGCGATCTTCGCCGGCACCGACATCAAGACCGACGCGACCTTCGCGATCTACGTCCTGATCTTCGCCATCGGCATCTCGGCCTGGCCGCAATATGCCCGCGTCGTGCGCTCGGCGACGCTGGTCGAGAAGTCGAAGGACTATGTGGCGGCGGCGCGGGTCATCGGCATTCCCTCCTGGCGCATCATGCTGCGCCATGTCCTGCCCAACACGATGGGGCCGGTGCTGGTGATCGGCACCATCGACCTGGCGCTCGCCGTCATCACCGAGGCGACGCTCTCCTTCCTCGGCGTCGGCATCCCGCCGACCCAGCCGTCGCTTGGCACCCTGATCCGGGTGGGGCAGGAGTTCCTGTTCTCCGGCCAGTGGTGGATCACCCTGTTCCCGGCGCTGGCCCTGGTCCTGCTCGTGCTCGCGGTCAACCTGCTGGGCGACTGGCTGCGCGACGCCCTCAACCCGAAGCTGCGCTGATGAACGGCGGCCCGGCGAATCCCTCGCGCCCCACGGCTCTCCTGGACGTGCGCGATCTCAAGGTCGGCCTGCCGACCCGGCGCGGCCCTCTGGCGATCCTCAACGGAGTCGATCTGCATGTGAAGGAAGGCGAGGTCCTCGGCGTGGTCGGCGAATCCGGGGCCGGCAAGTCGATCACCGGGCTTGCCGTGATCGGCCTGCTCGAACCGCCGGCGCGGATCGACGGCGGCGAGGTCTGGTTCGACGGCGCGCGCATCGACGGCCTCTCGGGCGACGAACTGCGCCGGATCCGCGGCGCCCGGATCGGCGTTATCTTCCAGGACCCGCTGACCAGCCTGAACCCGCTCTACACCATCGGCTTCCAGCTCACCGAGACCATCCGCACCCACATGGACCTGGGCGCGGACGCGGCGGAGAAGCGGGCGGTCGAGCTGCTCGACGAAGTCGGGATTCCGGCGGCGGCCTCGCGCCTGGGCGCCTATCCCCACGAGTTCAGCGGCGGCATGCGCCAGCGGGTCGTGATTGCGCTCGCCCTGTGCGCCAACCCGCGCCTCATCATCGCCGACGAGCCGACGACGGCGCTCGACGTCTCGATCCAGGCCCAGATCATCGGCGTGCTCAAGCGGCTGTGCCGGGAGCACGGCACCGCGGTCATGCTGATCACCCACGACATGGGCGTGATCGCCGAGACCGCGGACCGGGTCGCGGTCATGTATGCCGGCCGGGTGATCGAGGACGGCACGGTCGCCGAGGTCGTGCGCAACGCCTCGCACCCCTATTCCCACGGCCTGATGGGCTCGATCCCGACGATCGGCGCGCGCATCGGCCGGCTGCCCCAGATCCGCGGGTCCATGCCGCGGGTCGGCGCGGTGCCGGACGGCTGCGCCTTCGCGCCGCGCTGCCCGGAAGTGCGCGAGCTGTGCCGCGCCGAACGGCCCGTCATGATGGACGGCAAGGCGACGAGCGCCGCCTGCTGGCAATATTCGCCGCGCTGGTCCGGTACCGCTGCGGCAGCCGAAGGAGCGGCCGCCGATGGCTGACGCGCCGCTCCTGCAGGTCGAGGACCTGGCGGTCCATTTCCGCCTGCCGCTGCCGGTCGCCGAGCGGGCGATGGGCCGGAAACCGAAAGTCCTGAAAGCGGTCGACGGCGTGAGCTTCGCCATCGGCAAGGGCGTGACCCTGTCGGTGGTCGGCGAATCCGGCTGCGGCAAGTCCACGGTCGCGCGGCTGATCGCCGGCCTCTACCGGCCGACCCGGGGCCGCGTCGCCATCGACGGCCATGACGTGACCGCAGCACGGGACCGGACGCGGGCGATCCGCCGGCGGCTCACCATGATCTTCCAGGACCCGCAGGCCTCGCTCAACCCGCGCTGGCGGGTGCGGGACATCATCGCCGAGCCGATCCGGGCCTTCGGCATCGCCGGCGACGCGAGGGAATCGGACCGCCGGGTCGACGGCCTGCTCGAACAGGTCGGCCTCGCCGCCGCCGACGGCGAGAAATACCCGCACGAATTCTCCGGCGGGCAGCGCCAGCGCATTTCCATCGCCCGGGCTCTGGCGAGCCAGCCGGACCTGATCCTGTGCGACGAGCCGACCTCGGCGCTCGACGTCTCGGTCCAGGCCCAGATCCTCAACCTGATGCGCGACCTGCAGGACGATCTGGGCCTGACCTACCTGTTCATCAGCCACGATCTTGCGGTCGTCCACCATATGTCGGACCGCATCGCCGTCATGTATCTCGGCCGCTTCGTCGAGGTCGCCGACGCCGCCGCGCTGTTCGCCGCACCGCAGCATCCCTATACCCGGCTGCTGCTCGAGACGATCCCCGACCTCGGCATGACCAAGCGCGACCGGGAAGCGGTGGCCGGCGAGGTCCCCAGCCCGATCGATCCGCCGGGCGGCTGCGCCTTCCATCCGCGCTGCCCGCACGCCGACGAGCGCTGCCGCAGCGAACGGCCCGAGCTGCGCGCGTCACAGTCCGGCGACGGCACCGCCGTGGCCTGCCACGCGGTCGAGGAAGGGCGTCTGCCGCCGGCGCCGGACGGCGCGGCGGCAGACGGGTGAGCGGCGAAGCGGCCGGCGGCGGGAATACCGGCAGGTGTGGCTACCGCTGGTTGGCCAGGCCGCCGTATATCGCGCGCTTCGACCTGTCGGCGGAGCCGATCCCATCGATGCGGTCGTCGGCGCTCGCCGCAGTATCCGCGGAGGCGGTCCTGTTGAACCGGTCGCCGCTGTCCAGTGCCGGGCTCTGGCAGGCCGCCAGCAGGCCGGCGGCCAGAGCGACGGTTGCGAAACGACCCAGCGGGGCCAGCCGGCGCGCCGGATCGGGTCGGTACAGGGTTGAAGAGGAGCGCATGACTCTGTCCTTGTTTCGAAGTCCGTTCCTCGAATCGATATGGCGATTGCCGGGCGCAATACAGCAGGCCGCGCACCGCATGGCCGTTCACAGTTTCGCGCGCTCGCAGGGGGGCGGTGTCGGCGCCTGCCGCGCGGCTACGGAGGAGCGGCCGAGCGCGCCGGCATAGCGTAAATTCATTGCACCGCCGGGAACGGGCATAACGGCAAAGGCAAGAAAACGGTGACCTGCAATTTTCGCGCGCTGTCGCTCGACCTCGAAGTCGGCGTGCAGGACGGCCGGATCCATGCATTCGGGGCGATACGGACAGATACCGGCGAGCGGTTGCCGTACTCCGGTTCCGGATTTGCGGCGGCGCTGCGGAAACTCGACGCGCTTGCCGACGGCGCGGATTTCCTGCTCGGCCACAACCTGATCGAACACGACTTGCCCTGGCTTGCGGCTGCAAGTCCCGATCTACGACTGCTGAAGCTGCCGGCCGTCGATACCTTGCGGCTCAGCCCGCTCGCCTTCCCGAGCAATCCCTATCACCGCCTGGTCAAGCATTATAAGGACGGCGGCCTTGTCCGCAGCCAACGGAACGACCCGGCGCTCGATTCCGAACTGGCGATCGACCTGTTCCGCGAAGAATGCAAGGCCCTGTCCAAAGCCGATCCCGACCTTCTGAAGACGTGGCATCGGCTGTGCACGCCGGACGCGGCAGGCGCCGACTGCGCCCTCGACGCGCTGTTCTGCAAAATCCGCGGTGCGCGCCGCCCCTCGGCGGAGGAAGCCCGCACGGCGGTCGGCACGCGGCTGGAGGGCGCCGCTTGCGCGACCCACGGCCATGCGGTGTTTGAGGAGACATCGACCGGCTGGCCGCTGGCCTACGCCCTGGCGTGGCTGTCGGTCGCCGGCGGCAATTCCGTCATGCCGCCCTGGGTGCGGCATCAATTCCCGGAGGCCGGGTTTTTGGTGCGCCGGCTCCGGGACACGCCTTGCGCCGACCCTGCCTGCGGCTGGTGCCGGGAGCGGCACGATGCCGGCAAGGAACTGAAACGCTGGTTCGGCTACCCCGCTTTCCGTCCCGAACCGGCGCATGACGACGGCCGCCCGATGCAGCAGGCCATCGTAGAGGCGGCGATGCGGGGCGAGCACGTTCTCGGCATCCTGCCGACCGGGACCGGAAAATCGCTCTGCTACCAGATTCCGGCGCTGTCGCGCTACGACAAGACCGGCGCGCTCACGGTCGTCATCTCGCCCTTGGTCGCGCTGATGAAGGACCAGGTCGACGGACTGGAGGCGCGCGGCATCGGCGCCTGCGTGACCGTCAACGGGTTGCTCTCGATGCCGGAGCGGGCCGACGCGCTGGACCGGGTCCGCCTCGGCGACGCCGGCATTCTGATTATCGCGCCGGAGCAGCTGCGCTCCCGCTCGGTGCGCCGGGCGCTCGACCAGCGCGAGATCGGCGCCTGGGTGCTGGACGAGGCCCATTGCCTGTCGCGCTGGGGCCACGATTTCCGACCCGACTATCTCTATGTCGCCCGCTTCATCAGCAAGAAGGCGGGCGACGGACCGGTCCCGCCGGTGTTGTGCCTGACCGCCACCGCCAAGCCCGATGTGGTGGATGACATAACGCGGCATTTCCGCGACAAGCTGGGCATCGAACTGGCGGTTTTCGATGGCGGTGCGGAACGGTCGAATCTCGGCTTCGAGGTGATCCCGACTTCCGGCGGCGAGAAATTCGAGCATATCCACCAGGTCCTGACCTCGCACCTGCCGCCGGATAAAGCCGGCGGGGCCATCGTCTATTGCGCGACCCGGCGATCGACCGAGGAAGTCGCCGAGTATTTGCAACTGAAGGACGTTGCGGCGGACTATTTTCACGCCGGCCTGCCGCCGGAAACCAGGAAGGACGTGCAGCAGCGCTTCATCGGCGGCGAGTTGCGCGCGATCGCGGCGACCAACGCTTTCGGCATGGGCATCGACAAGCCGGACGTCCGGCTGGTGGTCCACGCCGATATTCCCGGCTCGCTGGAAAACTACTTCCAGGAGGCCGGGCGCGCCGGCCGCGACCGGGAGCCGGCGCGCTGCGTGCTCATGTATGCGCCGCCGAACGATGTGGAGCGCCAGTTCGGCCTGTCGGCGCGCTCGCGGCTCACTCGCCCGGAAATCCACGCCATCCTCAGGGCGCTGCGCAATCTCGACCGCAAGAAACGCCTGAACGGCGAGGTGGCGGCCACAGCGGGCGAAATCCTCGGCGAGGACGAGGACAAGGCGTTCGAGCGGGATTCCGCCACCGACGATACGCGGGTGCGCACCGCCATCGCCTGGCTGGAAGAAAGCGCGCTGCTGGCGCGGGAGGAGAACGTCGTCCAGATATTCCCGTCATCGCTGCGGGTGGATACGGTCGAACAGGCGCGGAGAAAGCTGGAAGACGCACGGCTCGAAAAGACCTATCGCAGCCAGTTGTTGCGCATCGCTGAGGTGTTGATCGACGCCGACGCGGACGAGGGAGTCACCACGGACGAACTGATGGTGGTCGCGCGCCTGAGCGCCGAAGGCGTGCGCAACGCCCTGTTCGATCTCGAACGGCTGGGCATCTCCAAAAACGAAACGGCGCTGACGGCCTTCGTCCACAAGGGCGTCGCGCATTCGTCGAGCCGGCGTCTCAAAGAAGCCGCAGCGCTGGAAGAAGCGTTGATCGCCCATATGCGCGAGGAAGCGCCGGACATGGGCAAAGGAGACAAGGCGCCGCTGCATCTGCGCATCGCCGCCCAGGTCTTGCAGGACAAGGGACTGGCCGATCCGCTGCCGATGCGGCTGTGGCGCATCGTCCGCAGCATATCCTATGACGGGCGCGGCGAGGACGGCGGCCCCGGCAGCCTTTCGATCCGGAAACGGGATGCGGAAACGGCGCAGGTGACGTTGCGGGTCAGCTGGGACGCTCTCGCGCAGACGGCGAAACGCCGGCGCGAGGCGGCGCGCTGCCTGCTGAACCATCTGCTGGCCTGTCTGCCGGATGGCCGCCGCGGCACGGACCTGCTGGCCGAGACCACCATCGGCGACCTGAACCAAGCGATCGAAAACGATCTCATTCTGAAGGGCAGGCTCAAGGATCCAGTCAAAGCGTTAGACCGCGCCCTTCTGTGGCTACATGAATTGGAGATAATCCGCTTGAACAAAGGGCTGGCCGTGTTCCGCCCGGCCATGACGATCCGGCTGCGGAAATCGGAACGCCGCGGTTTCTCCGGCGCGGACTTCGAGCGGCTCGATCTGCACTACAAGGGACAGGTCCTGCAAATCCACGTCATGGCGGAGTTTGCCGAGCGCGGCCTCGCCGCCATGCGCGACGCGCTGCGCCTTGCGACGGACTATTTCAACCTGAAGGAAACCGATTTTCTGGAAAAGTGGCTGCCCGGCCGGGACAACGATATCGGCCGGCAGACGACCCCCGACTCCTGGCGCGCCATCGTCGAAAGCCTGGGCAACCCCATCCAACAGCGCATCGTTGCCGACAAGCGGGAGCAGACGAACGTGCTGGTGCTGGCGGGCCCCGGCTCGGGTAAGACGCGGGTGTTGGTGCACCGGATCGCGTATCTGGTGCGCGTGCGGCGGGAGAATCCGCGCGGCATCCTCGCGCTGGCCTACAACCGCCACGCCGCGGTCGATATCCGCCGGCGCCTTGCCGACCTGATCGGCGACGACGCCCGCGGCGTGACCGTGCTGACCTGCCACGGCCTCGCCATGCGGCTGGCCGGGGCCAGCTTCGCCGGGCGGGCGGAGCAGCCGGACGACGAACTGTTCCGGGACGTCCTGAAACGCGCGACCGACCTGCTGCGCGGCAAGGGCCTGCCGCCGGAAGAGGCTGACGAGCGGCGGGAACGGCTGCTCGCCGGCTTCCGCTGGATCCTGGTGGACGAGTACCAGGACATCGGCAAAGAGGAATACGCCCTGATCTCGGCGCTGGCCGGGCGGACGCTGGAGGACGAGACCGGCAAGCTAACCCTGTTCGCCGTCGGCGACGACGACCAGAATATCTACGCCTTCAAGGGCGCATCGGTCGAATTCATCCGCCGCTTCGAAGCGGATTACGGCCCGAAACCCGCCTATCTGACGGACAACTACCGCTCGACCGGCCATATTATTGCGGCAGCCAACGCGATCATCGCATCGGCGCGCAAGCGGATGAAGGCCGACCGACCGATCCGTATCGACCGGGCGCGCGAGAACGACCCGCCGGGCGGGGCGTGGGAAACGCTGGACCCGGTTTCCCGCGGCAAGGTGCAAATCCTGCCGGCCGGTCGCGATCCGGCTACGCAGGCGCAGGCCGTCATGGCGGAATTACAGCGCCTTGCCGGACGGTCGCCGGAATGGGACTGGTCGCGCAGCGCGGTGATCGCGCGGGAGTGGAAATGTCTCGCGCCAGTGCAGGCGTTTTGCATGGCCAGGAATATTCCGGCGCAGATGGGCGACGAGGAAATTCCGAGATTCTGGCGGCTGCGCGAAACCTGCGCCTTCGTCGCGTGGCTGCGCGAGCGACGCCCGCGGGTCGTCGATGGGGCGGCGCTCGCCGGCTGGGCAGCGGGGCCGTGCTCCGGACGCTGGCACGACCTGGTGCGACAGGCCATTGAGGAGCATGCCCTGGAAACCGGCGGAGCGGAGACGCCGGTCGACCATTTCATCGAATGGCTGGCAGAATGGGGCCGGGATATACGCCGGCGCCAGCACGGGCTTCTTCTTGTGACCGCGCACGGGGCCAAGGGGCTGGAGTTCGACCATGTCGCGGTGCTCGACGGCGGCTGGGACCGGCCGGGGCGGAACGAAGACGCCGATGCACCGCGCCGGCTCTACTATGTCGCGATGACCCGCGCCCAGCAGACGCTGACGTTGGCCCGCTTCGACGGCGGGCGAAACCCGCTGCTGGATACGCTGCGCCGCCACCGGTCCGTGCTGCGCCGCAAACCGGCGAAACTGCCGCTCGCCCCGGCGACACTCGACGACCGCTACATCCGGCCCGACCTCAAGCATATCGACATCGGCTTCGCGGGGAGCTATGGCGAGCGCCACTCCATCCACAGCGCCATCGCCGCGCTTTAGCCCGGCGATTCCTTGAGGGTACGCATTGTCGGTGGCGGCCGCTGGGAACTCCTGGACGGAACGGGACGGACGGTGGGGCGCCTTGCCGGGAAATTCAAACCGCCATCAGGAATGCGCTGCCGTTCCGCCGAAGTATTGGCGATCATTACCGGGAGTCGCGAAACGTCGGAGCCGGAATATCGCGACCGCGCGAAATGCGAGACTTGGGAAATCGTCGTACCGGAACTGGTATTCGAGCCGGCGGACGGCAGCGGCGCTTACGAGAGGTAAATACCCAATGCCCGAACTTCCCGAAGTCGAGACCGTCGTGCGCGGGTTGCGGCCGGTGCTGGAGGGGGCGGTGCTGGTCCATGCCGAGGCGCGGCGGCCGGACCTGCGCATCCCGGTTCCGGCGGATTTCTCCGAACGGCTCACCGGCAGGACCGTCCGGTCGGTGCGGCGGCGGGCGAAATACATCCTGGCGGAGTTCGACGACGGCGCGCTGCTGATCCTCCATCTCGGCATGTCCGGCCGGCTCCATATCGACCGGGGCGACCCGGAGCTGCTGCCCCACGACCATATCGTGCTCAAGACCGACCGGGGCGACACGGTCCGGCTCAACGACCCGCGCCGGTTCGGCCTGGTCGCGCTGGACCGGGTCGACACCATCGACCGGCACCGCCTGTTTGCCGGGGCCGGACCGGAGCCGCTGGGCAACGCCTTCAACGGCCCGGCCCTCGCCGCGAAGCTGAAGGGCCGGCGCACGCCGCTCAAGGCCGCGCTGCTCGACCAGAAGACGGTCGCCGGGCTGGGCAACATCTATGTCTGCGAAGCGCTGTTCTTCGCCGGCCTGTCGCCGATGCGCCTCGCCCGCACCATCTCGGCGCGGCAGGCCGAGGCGCTCGCCGGGGCGATCAGGGATGTGCTGAACAAGGCCATCGCGGCCGGCGGTTCCAGCCTGCGCGACTATGTCCAGCCGTCGGGCGAGCTGGGCTACTTCCAGCACCAGTGGGCGGTCTACGGCCGGGAGGGCGAGGCCTGCCCCGGCTGCGACTGCGCCGTCGCGGAGACCGGCGGCATCCGCCGGATCGTGCAGTCCAACCGCTCGACTTTCTACTGTCCGCACCGCCAGCGATAGGCTAGAACCGGCGCCTCCCCAGCGAAATTCCGGCGAAGACGCGAGGCAAAGCCGATTGCGCGCGCCCTGAGAGAGCAGCGGAGCAGGCGAATGGACTACGAAAACATCATCTACGAAATCCGCGGCCCGGTCGGGCTGATCAGGCTCAACCGGCCGAAGGCCCTCAACGCGCTCAATTCGGCGCTGGTCGCCGAGCTGGGCGACGCGCTGAACACGGCGCAGGACGACGATGCCATCGGCGCCATCGTGCTGACCGGCAACGAGAAGGCCTTCGCCGCTGGCGCCGACATCAAGGAAATGCAGGCAAAATCGTTCCAGGACGTCTATCTGGAGGACTTCATCACCAACGGCTGGGAGGTCGTCACGACGATCCGCAAGCCGGTCATCGCCGCGGTCGCCGGCTATGCGCTGGGCGGCGGCTGCGAAGTCGCCATGATGTGCGACTTCATCCTGGCGGCGGAGAATGCGCGCTTCGGCCAGCCGGAGATCAACCTCGGCATCCTGCCCGGCGCCGGCGGCACCCAGCGGCTGACCAAATTCGTCGGCAAATCCAAGGCGATGGAAATGTCGCTGACCGGCCGGATGATGGACGCCGAGGAGGCCGAGCGCGCCGGGCTGGTCAGCCGCATCGTCCCGCTCGACGAGCTGGTGGACGAAGCGGTCAAGACCGCAGAGGCCATCGCGAAGCAGTCGCGCCCGGCGGTGTACATGACCGTCGAGGCGATCGACCGCGCCTACGAGACGCCGCTGCGCGAGGGCGTATTGTTCGAGCGCCGGATGTTCCACGCCGCCTTCGCGACCGACGACCGGGCTGAGGGCATGTCCGCCTTCATCGAGAAGCGCGCGCCGAAATTCAAGAACCGCTAGGCCGCTTGCCGGGGCGGCACAGGAAGGATTTTCGTCGATGGCCGAGCTGATTCTGCATCATTACGAAGGCTCGCCCTTCGCCCACAAGATCCGCGCGATCCTCGGCTTCAAGGGCCTGGCCTGGCGCTCGGTCGGGATCCCGATGATCATGCCGAAGCCGGACCTGATGCCGCTTTCCGGCGGCTACCGGCGGACGCCGGTGCTGCAGTCCGGCGCCGACGTCTATCACGACACCCAGCTGATCGCCGCCGAACTGGAGCGCCGGCATCCGGCGCCGACCCTGTATCCGCAGGGCGGCGAGGGGATGGCCCACGCGCTCACCTTCTGGGCCGACGGCGCGCTGTTCGGCGCCGTCACAGGGGCGGCCTTCGCCCATATCGCCGACCGGATGCCGCCGGACTTCTTCGCCGACCGGGCCGCCATGCGCGGGCAGGAGCCGGCGCCGCCGGAGAAGATCATGGCCGCCGCGCCCCGGCTGGTCGCGGAGCTGAACCGCACGCTCTACCTGGTCGAGGGCTGGCTGGCCGACGGCCGGCCCTTCCTGCTCGGCGACGCCGCCGGGCTCGCCGATTTCTCGATCTTCCATCCCTTCTGGATGCTGAACCGGGCCGGCCGG
Source organism: Rhodospirillaceae bacterium (assembly GCA_028819475.1). Lineage (NCBI taxonomy): Bacteria > Pseudomonadati > Pseudomonadota > Alphaproteobacteria > Rhodospirillales > Rhodospirillaceae > Rhodospirillaceae bacterium. Next base: position 5,583 of record JAPPLJ010000048.1, on the reverse strand, counting down.
AAGAACGCCGCGCTGCTGGAGCCGTTCTCCAACATCCGCGGCTGGCTCGACCGGATCGCGGCCTTCGGAACGGGGTCGCCAACCGAACTGGATCCGCAGGAGGCGCTGGACATCGCCAGATCCGCCGACCCGGCCGATCCGGGCGAGAGCGCGCCCGACGATGCCGGTCCGGTCCTTGGGCAGACGGTCTCGGTGCTGGCGGCGGACAAGGTGCCGGAAGCGGTGGTCGGCGAGGTCGTCGCCGTGCAGCGCAACGAAGTCGTCGTCCGGCGCGCGGACGACCGGGTCGGCACCGTCCACAACCATTTCCCGCGCTCCGGCTACATCGTCCGCCCGGCGTGAGCGAGCGCCGCGCACTACCCGTCATTTCGACCGGAGCGAACCGCAGGTTCGCGGAGCGGAGAAATCTTTCCGGTACCGCGCTTCGTCCTGTGCACCGCGCGGGAAAGATATCTCCGCTTCGCAGTCGTCCCGACCGCTTCGGTCGATATGACGGGAAGGGACGGTTGTGCCCGGCGTGAGGCGGCGAGCCAGGCGGTATCAGCCGGCCTTCACCAACTCATAGGCCGCCAGCGCCGCTCGCCTCGCCCGCGCGTGATCCACGAGCGGGTGCGGATAGGTTTCGCCCAGGCGCACGCCTGCCGCGTGCAGCACCTCCGGCGGCGCTTCCCAGGGGCGGTGGATCCATCGGTCCGGCAGGCCGGCGAGTTCCGGGACGTAGCGGCGGACATAATCGCCCTGCGGATCGAATTTCTCGCCCTGGGCCACCGGATTGAAGATGCGGAAATAGGGCGCGGCATCGGCGCCGCAGCCGGCCACCCACTGCCAGCCGGCGCTGTTGTTGGCGAGATCGGCATCGACCAGCGTATCCCAGAACCAGGCCGCGCCGGCCTGCCACGGGACCCGCAGGTGCTTGACCAGGAAGGACGCCGTGACCATGCGCAGCCGGTTGTGCATCCAGCCGGTTTGCCAGAGCTGCCGCATGCCGGCATCGACGAAGGGATAGCCGGTCTTTCCTTGCTGCCACGCCCGCAGGGCTTCCGGATTTTCCTTCCATGGAAACTCGGCGAAGCGCGGCTGCAGCGGCGCTTCGGGCAGGCCGGGAAAATGGTGGAGCAGATGGTACGAGAATTCGCGCCAGCCGAGCTCGGCAAGGAACTTTCGGGGGCCGGCGTCGGCCTCGCCATCGCCGACGGCGGACAGGCCGTAGATGGCGTGCCGGACCTGCCGCGGCCCGATCTCGCCGAAATGCAGATGGGGCGACAGGCGGGATGTCGAGACGAGGTCCGGCCGGTCGCGCGCCGCTTCGTATCCGGCGAGTCCGGTTTCGAGAAAGCCGCGCAGCAGGCGTTGCGCCGCCGCTTCGCCCGGCTCCCAGGCGGCGCGCAGGCCGCCGGCCCAGTCCGGCGCAACCGGCAGCAGCGCCCAGGTATCCAGCGTTTCGCTTTCAACCGTTGCGCCGGCCGCGGGCCCGGCAAACGCCGGCACGGGCAGGGGCGGCGCAGGCGGTTCCGCCGCCAGGCAGGCGCGCCAGAAGGGTGTGAACACGCGATAGGGCGCGCCGCCCTTGGTTGCGATTTCCCACGGTTCGAACAGCAGGGCAGAATTGAAGCTCTCGACCGCGACGCCCGCCGCCTGCAAGGCCGCCCGTATCGCATCGTCCCGCCGGGTCGCCCACGGTTCGTAAAGGCGGTTCCAGTAGACGCCACACGCGCGGGTTTCGGCGATCAATCGTTCAAGGACCGGACCGGCCGCACCGCGGCGCATGACGAGTCGAAGACCCTGGCTCGCCAAGCTTCGCGACAGCGACTCGAGGCTGTGGTGCAGCCACCAGCGCGACGCGCCGCCCGGCGTCCATTGACCGGCGCTTTCCGTGTCCAGAATGTAGAGCGGAATGACCGGGCGCCCGGCCGCCGCGGCGGCGGAGAGCGCGGGATTGTCCGACAGGCGCAGGTCCTGCCGGAACCAGACGATAACCGGCGCGAGGTCGCGCGCGCCGGTCGGGTGTCCGGCCGTCACGCCCGCGCGAGAAGGGGCTTCCGCGGAAACGGTGCTACGCGGCCTTCGGCGACAGCGAGCACCGGCCGCGGTCGGGGTTGGGCTCGACGTCGCGGTCGAGCAGTTCGCCGAGCATGTCGGCGCCGCCGACATAGGCGCCGTCGAGCCAGATCTGCGGCACCGTAATCGGGGTTTTCGGCCCGACGATCGGCTTGACCCGCGCCAGCATCTCGTACAGCGCGCGGGGGTCGCGCACCACGTCGTGATAGGCATAGTCGATGCCCGCTTCCGCGAGATAGGACTTGGCGCGGACGCAGTGCGGGCAGGTTTCCTTGCCGAAAAGATGATTGCCGGCCGGCGCGCTGCGCCGGGCCCATGCGTCGATCACGGCTTCGGTCAGAACGCCGCGGTTCAGCGCGTGACCCTGGCTGACCAGCCGCCCCTCGACGATGACGATGGGCGCGTGCCAGCCGCCTTTCGGCAGGGGTCGCCACCATTCGCTCAGCCAGTCGTGAATGTCGACGGCGACCGGAATGCCGTCGAGTTCATGGGCCATCGTGTCCTGGATCACGTCGAGGGTCAGCGAACACTCGCCGCACGGAATCTTGACCTTGAACGGCCCCCACGCGCCGGCCCAGCGATACAGGGTAACGGCCACGGGGGACGCGGTCGGTTCGGTTGCAGGCATGGCCCGTACTTTCCTTCGATCGTGCCGGGGAAACGTTTGCCCGGCCGCGGAGCCGGTTCCATTTCGCGGGACCGGTTCGCGGCACGCCGGCGCTTGTCGCAGAACAATAGACATTCCCCGGAACCGGGGTAAACCGCTTTGCCGGCGGATCGGCGGAATGCGGCTGCGGCATCGGCGGCATATCCCGATCCGACGGTTCTCAAGCCGTTGCCCGCGGTTATAGTGCGGCCGACTCGACGGGCCACCCCGTTCCTCCATTGCCACGAGCCGGACTTCCGAAATGGCCGATTCCCTTTCCGCCGCCGACCCCCACCCCCGCAAATCCGTCGACCTGCTCGGCTCGACGATGCGCTATGTCGATACCGGGTCGGGCGAGCCGGTCGTGCTCGTCCACGGCAACCCGACCTCCTCCTACCTGTGGCGCAACGTGATCCCCGAGCTGGCCGGCAATTTCCGCTGCCTGGCGCCGGACCTGATCGGCATGGGCGAATCGGGAAAGAACCCGTCGGGGGAATACACCTTTGCCGAACACAGCAAATTAGTGGACGCCTGGCTCGATGCCGTGCTGCCGGAGGGCCGGCTGCGCTTCGTCGTTCACGACTGGGGCGGCGCGCTGGGCTTCCACTGGGCGGCGCGCCACCCGGAGCGGGTCGCCGGCATCGCCTATATGGAAACGGTCGTCTGCCCGGTCAGCTGGGCCGACTGGCCGGAGCAGGCGCGCGGCATCTTCCAGGGCTTCCGCTCGCCCAAGGGCGAAGACCTGATCCTGAACCGCAACCTGTTCATCGAGGGCGTGCTGCCCAACGCGGTGATGCGGGATCTGTCCGACGAAGAAATGGCGGCTTACCGCAAGCCCTTTGCCGAAGGCGGCGAAGTGCGCCGGCCGATGCTGACCTGGCCGCGGCAGATCCCGATCGACGGCGAACCGCCGGAGGTCGTCGCCGTCGTCGAGGCCTACGGCAAGGCGATGAAGGAAAGCCCGATCCCGAAGCTGTTTATCAACGCCAGGCCGGGCAGCATCCTGACCGGCCCGGCGCGCGACTTCTGCCGCAGCTGGGCAAACCAGGAAGAGGCGACGGTGAAGGGGCTGCACTTCGTCCAGGAGGATTCGCCGGCCGAGATCGGCGCGGCGTGCAACGATTTCTTTTCCCGACATGCCGGCTGAGGAGGCGCAGCGATGAGCGAGAAACTGGTCGAACTGGAAACTGAAGGCGGCGTCGCGCTTGTGACCATGAACCGGCCGAAGGCGCTGAACGCCCTGAACCGGGACATGACCCGCGCCCTGGTCGAGACGATTAACCCGCTGGAACACGATCCGGACGTGCGCTGCGTCGTCATCCGGGGCGGCGACCATTTCATGGCCGGCGGCGACCTCAAGACCTTCCACGCCATGCTCGACCGGCCGCGCGGGGACAATCTGGTGGCGATCGAGGCCTTCGTTCACGAGGTCCACAGCCTGATTATCGCGATCCGGCGCATGCCCAAGCCGGTGGTCGCGTCGGTGAGCGGCGCCTGCGCCGGCTTCGGGCTCAGCTTCATGAGCGCCGCCGATCTCGCGATTGCCGCGGACGACAGCTACTACACGCTCGCCTATACCCTGATCGGGACCAGCCCGGACGGCGGCTCGACCTATGCCCTGCCGCGGCTGGTCGGCCTCAAGAAAGCGACCGAACTTGCGCTGCTGGGCGACAGGTTCGACGCCGCGACGGCGAAGGAGTACGGCCTGGTCAACTGGGTGGTGCCGGCGGCCGACCTGGCGGCCGAGACGGAGAAGCTGGCAGCCCGCCTGGCAGCCGGCCCGACCGTCGCCTACGGGCGGACGAAGGCGCTGCTGCAACGCTCGCTGGACAATCCGCTGGAGCGGCAGCTGCAGCTCGAGGCCGATAATTTCGCGGCCTGCGCCGTCGAGCCGGATTTCGCCGAAGGCGTCACCGCCTTCGTCGAGAAGCGCCGGGCGGCCTTTACCGGCAGGGCCTGAGCCCGCCCTTCCGGCCGGCGACGCGGCGGGACGCCGGTGAACGCGAGCCTGCTCGAGATCCCGCTCTACGGCATCGCCGCCATTGTGGCGGCGGCGCTGCTCGGCGGCGTCCTGCGCGGCTTTACCGGCGGGGCCGGCGCGGTCGTCGTCGTCATGCCGGTGCTGAGTGCCTTCGTCGGCGCGCGGGAAGCCGTGCCGGTCGGCGTCAGCCTGATGCTGCTGACCGGCTTTCAGCTGGGCCGGCGGGCGCTGCGCGACGCCGACCTGCGGGAGACGGCCGCGCTCAGCATCGCCTGCATCCTGCTCATACCGGCCGGGGCCTGGCTCCTGTTCACGGTTGACGAGGAACTGATGCGCCGGGCGGTCGCCGTCATGGCGATCCTGTTCGCCGCGATCCTGCTCTCGGGCTGGCGTCATACCGGGCCGCGCGGGCCGGCCATGGCCTCCGTTGCGGGCGGCCTGAGTGGGCTGATCAGCGGCGCGGTCGGCATGGGCGGGCCGCCGATGTTCCTCTACGTCATGTCCGGCCCGGCGCCGGCCCACGTCCAGCGCGGGACGATCGCGCTCTCCAGTTCGATCACGCCGGTCGTCACCCTGATCGCGATGGCGGCCGCCGGCGCCTTCGTGCCCCGGGTCTTCTGGCTGATCCTGTTGCTGGCGCCGGTGTTCGTGTTCGGCACCTGGGCCGGCACCCGTTTCTTCGGCCGGGTCGACGAGGCCCTGTTCCGGCGCCTGGCGCTCGGCGCGATGATCGTCGTCTCGGTGCTGGTGCTGTTTCTTTAACCCGGATTTCTCGCCACGGTCATGACCTGCGCGGCGCTGTCGGGCCGGCAGGGCAGGAAAGCCGCGCCGCGCGATGCGGGAACATCGGGCCAGCGGCTTGACGCACCCTGCCGGCCCGACAGCGCCGCCCTCCGGG
>JAPPLJ010000047.1 GCA_028819475.1 Rhodospirillaceae bacterium | reverse complement strand
CTACGGACAGGTTGAGAATCCCCTTTCGCAGAGAAATCCTCTGAAGAGGGGGAAGTGGCCGAGCGAAGCGAGGTCGATGGGGGTGCCTCCACGCCTGCAGGGCAGTGCCGGTGTCACCGCACCCCCACCTGACCTCCCCCTCTGAAGAGGGGGAGGGATAGGAGAGCGTCCCTTGGCGGATACTTGCGGCATTTCGCAGAGATATCCCCAAGGGGAGGGGGATTCGAGCGGCGCCCTCGCGGGATGTGCGGCATTGTCAGGAAATGTCATGTTTTGTCATGGCCGGGTCCGGTGGCCGGGATGATCGGCACCGAATGAATGTTCATATAATGTTCTCTACGCGGTTGTCAACCCGCGAATGACGCAAGGCGGCGGACCGGGCGACGGCGCGGCCATCCGGACCGGCAATCCCCGCGCCGCGCGGCGGTCCGCCGGGGACGCCGGGCCGAAGGAGACCCTCCCGACGCCGGCGCCCGCCGCCGCCTACTGCGTCAGCACCGCGCCCGGATCGCCGACATCGACCACGCCGATGGCGCGGTGGGCCTTGTAGCCGAGCACTTCCTGGACGCGCTTCGGGAAGCCGCGGACCTGCTCCAGCGGCACGGTGAGGAACATGTTTTCCTCCGTGCGCAGCCAGCCGACGACATAGCCGACGAACATGCCGCGCCGCGCCTCGGCTGCCGTCCGGTTGGCGCCGCCGCCGTGGATCGTCGAGCCGAGATAGAGCAACGCCGAGCCGGCCGGCATCTCGGCCTGGAGGATTTCCGCCGGCTCCGGCTCCCGGTCGGCCGGCCACAGGTGGCTGCCGGGCACGACCTGCGTCGCGCCGTTCGCCGCCGTGAAATCGGTGAGCGCGACCATCGCCTCGACCTCGAGCTGGGCGCGCGGGCCCCCGGCGATCTGGGCCGCGATCAGCGGCCCGAAGCGCCAGGCATCCTCGTCGCGGTGCAGGCGCTGGGCGGTCTCGCCGGGCCGGATCTCGATGAACTGGCCGGTGTTGAACAGGTAATCGAGGCAATGGGGCAGCAGGTAGTGGTCCGCCAGGCCGGTCAGCACCGGCGCCTGCATCGCTTCGACGAAGGCGGCCGACTTGCCGGGCAGGCCGTCGAAGCGCACGGTCGTCGCGCCGTAGAATTCCTCCATCGCCGGCATCGTCGGACGGCGCACGCCGGGCGCCAGCGTTTCGACGATCCGGTCGAAATCCGCATTCAGCGCTGCGAGCTGCCCCGGCGCGAGAAAGCCCTCGACAATCGCCGCGCCGTCAGCATCGAGCGCGGCGATGAAGTCGTCGAGCGGGGCAGTTGCGGGCAATCGGGCAAGGCTGGCGATCATTGCGGTCTCCGCTCCTGCAACGGCTGTGCGCCATTTTTCCACGAGTCGGCGGCAAGGGAAACGAATTCGCCCGGACAGGCGCAGGAGCTCAGGCGCGCGTCGCCGCAAAAAATTGTCTCTACCCGGATCCGGCCGGTTGGGCCAATCTGCGATCCGCAAGGCGCCACGCCACCGGGGGAAGATATGCCCGCGCTGCCCCACTACCGGGTCTACGCCATCAAATACGCCGAACGGATCGGCCGGCGCGCCGAGGTGTTCCTGGGCGGCGACCCGCACGACGGGCCGATGGCGATGGACTATTTCGTCTGGGCGGTCGTCGATCCGGCGGGCGACCGGGCCTGGGCGGTCGATACCGGCTTCAGCGCGGCCGATGCTGCGAAGCGGCAGCGCATCCATCTGCGCGGCGCGGCGGAGGGGCTGGCGCTGATCGGGCTGGACGCGGCGGCGCTTGCGGACGTCGTCATCACCCACATGCACTACGACCATGCCGGCGGCTTCGCGGATTTCCCCGCGGCGCGCTTCCATCTCCAGGACGACGAGATGGCCTTCGCGACCGGCCGCTGCATGACCGAACCGTCGATCGCCCACGCTTTCGAGGCCGACCATGTCGCCGCCATTGTCCATAACGTGTTCGAGCGCCGGGTCGCCTTCCATGATGGCGACGGCGAGCTGGCGCCGGGGCTGGCGCTCCACCGGGTCGGCGGGCACACCAAGGGCATGCAGATCGTGCGGGTGCACACGACGAAGGGCTGGATGGTGCTGGCCTCGGACGCGGCCCATTACTACGAGAACCTCGCCGACCGGCGGCCGTTCTGGATCGTCCACAATGTCGAGGACTATCTGGCGGCGCTGGACCGGGCGCTGGCGCTGGCGGACGAACCGGGCCTGGTGATCCCCGGCCACGACCCGCTGGTCTTCGAGCGCTTCCCGCCGGCGAGCGACGACCTGAAGGGGATCGTTCACCGCCTCGCCTAGGCGTCGTTTCCGGCTGTCGGCCCGACTGTCGTTCCGTTTCGAAATTCGATACTTGACTCGTATCGATAAATCCATTGACTATGCGCACAAATCGGAACAAACAGGGGGAAAATACCGTGCGCAATATTTTCACGGCGGCGCTGGCGACGGGAGCGGTCCTGATTGCCGGCTGCGCAACGCCTCATCTCGATATCGCCGAACCCGACGAGCGCCAGAAGGCGGAAGCGGAAGCGACGCTGAAGCACGCCCGGATCGGCCCGCCGCGCAATGTCGCCGCCGACCGGATGGTGCCGACGGTCAGACGCGTCATACGGCGGGTCAGGCTCGCCTCCCATGCCGTCTGCACGGATCTCAAGCTGCCCGAAGAGCGGTGCAAGCCGATGCTCGAAGCGAAGGTCTTGGTCCATACGAAGAAGAAGGACATCAACGCTTTCGCCGACGATGACGACAATGTCGGCGTTTACGGCGGCCTCGTGCGCCACATGGGAACGGACGCCGAGATCGCGGGGGTGCTGGCGCACGAATTCGCCCACGTCATGTATGGCCATGTCGAGAGCAAGAAGATCAACGCGTTTATCGGCGGCCTGATCCTGGGCGGCCTCGCAGCGGCCGCATCGGCCGCCGGCGGCGGAGAAAACCAGCAACTGGTTCGCGATTCGACGAGCCTGGGATGGGAAATCGGCGCAACCGCTTACAGCCCCGAAATGGAAATCGAGGCCGACCGGACGGCCGTTTACATCCTCCACAGAGCCGGGTTTCCGCTCAACGCGTTGCAAAGCGCGCTGTTGCGCATGAACCGCGCCAGGGCGGAGCGGTCGTCCGGCACGTTCTCGGGAACCGTCGGTTTCCTCGAGACGCATCCGAGCAACGACCGCCGCCACGCGCACCTGATATCCGCGATGGAGGACGTCCGGGCGGGCAAGCCGCTGAAGCCGGTGGAAGAGGAATAGGCGGGCCTGCCTGTAGCCGCCCGTTGCCGTCCCTATCCGCCATTCCGGCCGGAATTTCCTGACCGGACCGTCATTTCGACCGAGCGCAGCGAGCGGAGAAATCTTTCCGGCACGGCGGAACGGTCGGGGCACGCAGCTGAAAGATATCTCCACTCCGCCCCGGATCGGATCCGGGGCTACGGTCGAAATGACGGGGCAGCTTTTCTTTTGGCGAGACGACCGTATGGCCGATCACCCGCTGCCCGCCATCCGCGCCGCCGCCTGCAGGAAGCCGACCAGGTCGTCCGTGGAATGGTGGATATAGTCGGCGTCGTGGCCGTTCATGGCCCAGTCGCTGTCCGTGCGGATATGGACCGTCGTCATGCCGCGGTCGTGGGCCGGCTTCAGGTTGATCGCGATGTCCTCGACCAGCACGGTTGCGCCCGGATCCATTCCGTGCCGGTCGAGGAACAGGTCGTAGAACGGGTCGAGCGGCTTGGGATCGAAGCCGGCGGCGGCGATATCGAAGATGTCGGCGAAAAGCCCGGCGACGCCGAGCCGGTCGAGCACCGCCTCGGCATGTTTCACCGAGCCGTTGGTGAAGATGTATTTCGGGCCGTCCAGCCGCCCCAGCACCGCCGCCAGATCGCTCGACGGCGGGACCGGGCTGTAGTCGATATCGTGGACGTAGTCGAGGAAGTGGTGCGGATCGATGCCGTATTCCTGCATCAGCCCCTTCATCGTCGTGCCGTATTGCCGGAAATAGCCCTTCTGCATCCGGCGCGCCGCGTCGTGCGGCAGGTCCAGCGTCTCGGCGATGTAGGCGCCGATCCGCCCGTCGACCTGGGCGAACAGGTTGCATTCGGCCGGATAGATCGTGTTGTCGAGATCGAACGCCCAATGGCCGATATGGGACAGGTCGGGCACGGGCGGCGCGGCCTCGCCTAGTCGGCGCGAATTAGGGTGCCGGTGCCGCTTTCGGTGAAGATTTCCAGCAGCATGGAATGGGGCACCCGGCCGTCCAGGATCACCGCGGCCTCGACCCCGCCCTCGATCGCGCGGATGCAGGTCTCGACCTTGGGGATCATGCCGCCTTCGATGGTGCCGTCCTCCATCAGCGCGCGCGCCGCCGCGATCGTCAGTTCGGGAACGAGGTCGCCGGCCTTGTCGAGCACGCCGCGCACGTCGGTGAGCAGGAACATGCGGATCGCTTCGCTGGCGGCGGCGACGGCGCCGGCGACCGTATCGGCGTTGATGTTGTAGGTCTCGCCCCTGGCGCCGATGCCGATCGGCGCGATGACCGGGATCAGGCCGCTGTCCAGCAGGTCTTCGAGGATTTCGGCATCGACGGCTTCCGGCTCGCCGACGAAGCCGAGATCGAGGATGCGCTCGATGTTGGAATCCGGGTCGCGCCGGCTGCGGGTCAGCTTCTTCGCGCGGATCAGGCCGCCGTCCTTGCCGCTCAGGCCGACCGCCCGGCCGCCGGCCTTGTAGATCGACTGCACGACCTGTTTGTTGATCGAGCCGGACAGGACCATCTCGACGATGTTGACGGTCTCGGCGTCGGTCACCCGCAGGCCGTCGACGAACTCGCTGGTGATGTTCAGCCGCTCCAGCATTTTGCCGATCTGCGGCCCGCCGCCGTGGACGACGATCGGGTTCACGCCGGCATGCTTGAGCAGCACGATGTCGTTGGCGAAATTGTCGGACAGGCGCTGATCGCCCATCGCGTGGCCGCCGTATTTGATCACGAAGGTCTGGCCGTCGTACCGGCGCAGATAGGGCAGGGCCTCGGTCAGGGTCCGCGCCGTGCGCAGCCATTGCTTGGCTTCGGTCAGGTTGAACTTCCGGTCAGCCATGGGGCGGCCGTTCCTGTCTGCTGTTCCGGCGGCGATCGTAACGGAAGATGAGGCGAGCGTTTAGGCCGGGAGCGCGACCGTGGCAAGGGCGGCGCGCAATTCGGCGATGCCCCGGTCCTTTTCCGCGCTGGTCGCGGCGATATCGGGATGGCAGGCCGGATGGCGCGCCGCGGCGCGCGCCGTCTCCGCCAGGCAGGCCGCAAGCTCGCTCTCGTGCAGCTTGTCCGACTTGGTGAGGACGATCTGATAGGAGACGGCCGAGATGTCCAGCAGTTCCATGATCTCCCGGTCGCCGGGCGTCAGGCCGCGGCGCGCATCGATCAGCAGGCAGACCCGGCGCAGGCCGGCCCGCCCGCGCAGATAATCGCGGATCAGCGCGTTCCAGCGCCGAACCTTGTCCTTCGACGCCCGGGCGTAGCCGTATCCCGGCAGATCGACCAGATACAGCCGGCCGCCGAGATCGAAGAAATTGACCTGCTGCGTCCGGCCCGGCGTGTTCGAGGTCCGGGCCAGCGCCTTGCGGCCGGTGAGCGCGTTGATCAGGCTCGACTTGCCGACGTTGGACCGGCCGGCGAAGGCGACCTCGGGCAGCGCATCCGGCGGCAGGCCGGCGACCCGCACGACGCCGGCGACGAAGCTGCATTGCTGCGCGAAGAGCAGGCGGCCGGCTTCGAGAGCGGAGGCTTCGGCGTCTTCGGCTTCGGGATGCGATACGGCGTCGGCCATGGGCGCCCGTTGCGGTCCGGCTATGGCCCGGCTACTTGCGTTTGCCGCGCCCGCCGGTGCTGCCGCGGCGGCTCCGCCCGCCCTTGGCGCGGCCCTTGCCGGACTTGTCGGCCGGCGGCTTGTTGCGGCTCTGCTTGCTGCGGCCCGGATTGGCGCCGGCGCCGGCCGGGGCGGCCGCCTTGCGCCGGGCCGGCTTTTTGGCTTCCGCCGCTTCGTCGTCCGCGGCGTCCCCGGAGTCCCCGGCGGCTCCGGCGTCGCCCTCGACGGGAACGAGGTCGCGGATATTGCCGGCGCCCTGCTTCTTCTCCCACACGCCCATGCGCTTCATGATCACCCATTGCTGGCCGATCGAGAGCGTGTTGTTCCAGGCCCAGTAGATGATCAGCCCGGCCGGGAAGATCGCCAGCATGATGGTGAACACGAAGGGCAGCGCCATGAAAATCTTCTGCTGCATCGGATCGGCCGGCGGCGGATTGATCTTCTGCTGCAGAAACATCGTCAGCCCCATGATGATCGGCCAGATGCCGATATCGACATAGGGAATGCCCGACGGCCCCCAGGGCAAAATGCCGAACAGGTTCACGATGGTCGTCGGGTCCGGCGCCGAGAGATCCTGGATCCACCAGAAAAACGGCGCGTGGCGCATGTCCACGGCGATGAACAGCGTCTTGTAAAGCGCGAAGAAGACCGGGATCTGGAGCAGGATGGGCAGGCAGCCTGAGGCCGGGTTGATCTTCTTTTCCTTGTAGAGCGCCATCAGCTCCCGGTTCATGCGCTGCTTGTCGTCGGCATAAAGCTCGCGCAGCTTCATCATTTCCGGCTGCAGCTTCTTCATCCGGCTCATGGAGCGGTAGGAGCGGTTGGCGAGCGGGAAGAAGACGATCTTGACCAGGATGGTCACGATCAGGATGGCGACGCCGAAATTGCCGACATAGCCGAAGATAATCTGGAGCAGCCAGTAGAAAGGCTGGGTCAGGAAGAAGAACCAGCCCCAGTCGACCAGCCAGTTGAACCGCGGGATGCCGAATTCCTCCTCATAGGATTTGAGGGCGGCGGTTTCCTTGGGCCCGGCCAGGATCCGGAGCGTGCGCACGGTCTCCCCACCCGGTGCGATCCGGAGGTCGTTCTCGGTCTTGAAATAGGTCCGGAAGACGTCCTCGTAGCCCTCGAACTTGTCCCGGTGATCGAAGGTGAATGCGTATTTTCCCTTCTGGTCCGGCGCCAGCGCGACCGCCCAGTACTGGTCGCTGAAGGCCGTCCAGCCGCCGGTCGTGCGGTAGGTCTGGGACTCGTCCCTGATGTCCGAATAGTCCAGGGGGCTGTCGAAGATCTCCTGTCCGACCGTGATGTAGTTTTCCTCGCCGGGCTCCTTGATCGTCGCATGGCCGCTTTCGCTGAGGATGAAGAAGCCGAAGGTTTTCGGTTCGCCGTGGCGGTGGATGAAGCCGGTCGGGCGCAGCACGAAGGGCTGGCCGCTGCGGTTCATGACCCTGCGTTCGACCGTCACGAGGTATTTCCGGTCGATCGAATAGGTGCGGCGGAATTCGACGCCCTCGCCGTTCGTCCAGCTCAGCGTTACCGGCTTGCCGACTTCGAGCGTGTTGCGGTCGGCCTGCCAGACGGTATCCGGGCCCGGCACGACGCCCTCGCTGCGGCCCGGCACCTCCCAGGTCATGCCGACATAGTAGGCGCCCTTCGTGCGGCCGGGGCGCAACAGGTGGATCCGCTCCTGCTTCTTGATGGTTTCCCAGTGTTTCTCCAGCGTAAGGTCGTCGAAAATCGCGCCGATCCGGCAGATCGACCCGGTGACGACGTCGGTCCTGATGGCGATTCGCAGGGACTGGCCGTCGCTGCTCCGGCATACGGCCAGGGCCTCCTTGCGCGGCAGGATCGGCTTGTCGTCGACGACGCGGACCGGGGCCTTCGAGCGCGATGGTCCGGCGCTGTCCTGACCCTGCTGCACATCGGACTGGCCGCCGCTGTCCCGCTGGCCGAGCTTCTCCTGCGGGGCGAAAATGATCTGGAACCCGAAGATGATGGCGATCGAAAACAGGATCGCCATGATCAGGTTGTGGCTGTCCGTCCGTTCAGGTCCCACGCGACGGCTCCATCGGACGGCGCGGCGGCACCGGGTCGTAGCCCGATCCGCCCCAGGGATGGCAGCGGCTGATCCGCTTCAGGCCGAGCCAGCTGCCGCGCAGAGCGCCATGCTCCCGGACGGCATCGGCCGCGTATTCCGAGCAGGTCGGCGCAAAGCGGCACTGGCGGCCGAGCAGGGACGACAGGGTGAGCCGGTAGCCCTGGATCGCGATCAGGATCAGGCGCGCAGCGGGGCTCGGCGACAGTGCGGCGGCGGGCGGCATCGGCTCAGGCGGCCTCCCCGCGCGCCGGGGCCACCCCGGATTCGCCGGCCGGGCGGCGCAGTTTCTTCAACCGATCGAGGGCCTGGTACAGATCGCGCTGCAGGTCCGGCCACGGCCGGGTCAGCGTGGCCCGGCGCGCGATCAGCACATAGTCGGCGCCGGGCTTCGCCAACCGCCTCAGGCTGCCGGTGGCGAGCGCCCGGAGCCGCCGCCGGGCGCGGTTGCGCTCAACGGCGTTGCCGACCCTCTTGCTGGCGGTCAGCCCGAAGCCGATGTCCGCCGGTTTTTCCATTCGGGCCGTTCCGGCGTCGCGCACCGCGCAGGCCTGCAGGACCAGCCCCGGCGCAATCCAGCGGCGGCCCTTGTGCCGGACGCGCAGGAATTCCGGGCGTCGCCGGAGACGCCGAAGGGTCGGTTCTGCTGCCATCCTCACGGGCTTTCCGCTGGCCGGATTGTGGGCGATCTGCCGATAGCGCTGCGGTCTTGCGGTGCCGCCCCGGGCGCTCGGGCGGCGGGTCAGGCCGAAAGCCGCTTGCGGCCCTTGGCGCGGCGGCGGGCCAGAACCTGGCGGCCGGCCTTTGTCGCCATGCGTGCGCGGAAGCCGTGACGCCGTTTGCGCACCAGCACGCTGGGCTGGTAGGTGCGTTTCACCGTACATACTCCATTGATTTTGCGGCGCCGCGCCGGGTTTCCGGCCGACGCATGCTGCCGGCAAACCGCCGGCGGCGGCCCTGTTTGTCGAAGGGATCGCCGGCGCGGCAGGCGCCTGAAAACCGTTCTGCGGGATATACGGATGCGGCGCCGGTCGGGTCAACACGGGGGCGCCGGGGCGGGCGGCGACGAATCCGCACGTTTCCGTGACTTGAACCGCCGCGACGCGCGCCAAAGTCCCCTGTTGCGCATGCCGCCGGTGTTTCCGGCAGGGCCTAGCCCGGATTTCTCACCACGGTCACGGCCTGCGTCGCGTCCGGACGTTCGACCCGCCAGAAGCGGGCCGAAGCGCGTAGCGGGGACTACGGGCGAGGCCCGCGACGCCGCGGGCGGGCGTCCGGTCGCGACCCGAAGGGCGGCGCTGTCGAGCCGGCAGGGGGCGTCAAGCCGCTTGCCCGATGTCCCCGCATCGCGCGGCGCGGCTTTCCTGCCCTGCCGGCTCGACAACGCCGCGCAGGTCATGACTGTGGTGAGAAATCCGGGCTAACCGTCCGGTGAGGACGATTTGCACTGTCGGATCGCCGTCCGCCGCGCTATGGAGCAGTGTTGTGACCAAGCCGGATACCGCCGTTCCGTGACCGAGCCGCCGAACAGCCCCCCACAGACCCCGCCGAACGACCGGCAGCCCGCTCGGCAACCCGCCCGGCAACGCTGGGCGCGCGTGCTGCCCCTGGTCGTCCTGTTGTGCGGCCTCGCCCTGTTCCTGGCGATGGGCTGGCACCGCTACATCAGCTTCGAGCAGTTGCGCGAGCATCGCGAAGCGCTCGAACAGTGGGTCGCCGCGCGCGGCATCCTGGCGCCGGTCATTTACGGGCTGGCCTATGCCGTCATGATCGCCTTCTCGATCCCCGGCGGCGCCGTGGCGACCATGGTCGGCGGATTTTTCTTTGGTCTGGTGACCGGCTCGATCGCCGTCGTCGTCTCCGCAACGGTGGGTGCAACCATCGTGTTTCTCGCCGCCCGCTCCGCCCTGGGCGCGATCCTCCGCCGCAAGTCGGAAGGCTGGCTGCACCGGATGGAGGAGGGCTTCCGGGAAAACGCCTTTTCCTACCTGATGGTCCTGCGCCTGATTCCGCTCTTCCCCTTCTGGCTGGTCAATCTGGTCCCGGCCTTCCTGGGCGTCGGCCTGCGCACCTATGTGATCGCCACCTTTTTCGGCATCATGCCGGGATCGATCGTCTATGTCAGCCTGGGCAACGGGATCGGCGCGCTGCTCGAGAGCGGCCGGTCGCCCGATCTCGGGATCATCTTCAGGGCGGAAATCCTGCTGCCGCTGGTCGGCCTGGCGATCCTGTCCATGCTGCCGGTCGTCTACAAGCGCTATCAGCGCCGCAAGGCAGGCGGCAAGCCGGATGCAGCGCCCGGCGATTGACGGCCCGCCATGAAAGGCCGCGACGGGACGGGCCGCGACGGGACGGGCCGCGACGCCTCCGCCGTCAACAGTCCCGGAAACGGCCCCGGAAACGGCGGACACAACGCGCGGCGGCAGCCGGCCTGGAGCACCGGCCTGTCGACCAAGCTGCTGATCCTGACGGCAATCTTCGTGATGCTGGCGGAAGTCTTCATCTATCTGCCGTCGATCGCGCGCTACCGGCAGGTGTATCTGGAAAACGTCCTGTCAGACGCGCATCTGGCGACCCTGGCGCTGGACGCCGCGCCGGACAACATGGTGAGTCCGGACCTCAGCCGCCGGCTGCTGTCGCATGCCCGCGCGCTGGCGATCGTGCAGCGCCGGGCGGACGGGTCGCGGCACCTGATCACCGCCGGCATGCCGCCCAGGGTGACCGGGCGCGTCAGCCTCGGCAATCCGGATTTCCTGCGTCTGATCTGGGACGCCATCGCCACGCTGGCCGGAGGCGGCGGCGAGGTGCTGCGCGTCGTCGGCCCGTCGCCGCGCGACCCGGCGACCGCCCTTGAAGTGCTGATTTCCGATGCGGCGCTGCGCCAGGGCATGCTGGAATATTCCCAGCGCATCCTGATCCTCTCGCTGATCATCTCTTTCTTTACGGCGTTGCTGGTGTTCCTGACCCTGCATTGGCTGATCGTGCGGCCGGTCCAACGCCTGACGGACAACATGGTCCGGTTCAGCGACGACCCGATGGACGAGGCGGGCATGTTGCCGCCGACCGGCCGCCTGGACGAAATCGGGCTGGCCCAGGACGAATATGCCCATCTGCAGCAGAATCTTCTGACCACCCTGCGCCAGAACGAGCGCCTGGCGGCGCTGGGCGCAGCAATTACGCGGATCAACCACGACCTGCGCAACATGCTCGCCGCGGCGCAGCTCGTTTCGGACCGGCTCGCCGGCAGCGAAGACCCGGGCGTCAAGCGGATCGCGCCGACCCTCGTGCGCTCGATCGACCGGGCGGTCCGCCTGTGCACCCAGACCCTGGATTTCGCCCGCGATTCGAAAGCGACCCGCCGGGCCGAATATTTCTTCCTCAACGAGCTGACCCTCGAACTGGCGTCGCTGCACGGCGCCGAATATCCCGGCACCGCATTCGTCAGCGATATGGCCGGCGACCTGACGATCTTTGCCGATCGCGGACAGGTCTTCCGCGCACTGTCCAATCTCATGCGCAACGCGGCGCAGGCCGGCGCGCAGACGGTGACCGTCGGCGCCGAGGCGGCCGCCGGCCTGGCGACCATCGATATCCGGGACGACGGGCCCGGGCTGCCGGAAGACATCCGGCAATCCCTGTTCAAACCGTTCATCACTCGGCCCGGCGCGGCCGGCACCGGGCTCGGCATGGCCATCGCGCACGAAATCGTTTCGAGCCACGGCGGCGTGATCGAACTGGTCGCGACCGGACATGCGGACACCCATTTCCGCATCAGCCTGCCGCAGGGCGCGGCACCGCCGGTCGAAGATGCGCCGGCCGAAAATGCGCCGGCCGAAAATGCGCTCGCCGAAAATTCGCCGGGCTAGAGCCTGCCCGTTCGTCTCGAAACCGCCGGCGCGATTCAAGACGCCCCTTTGACTTCTCTCAGGGCAGGCCCTTCGATACGCCGCCTGCGGCGGCTACTCAGGGTGACGGTAAGGTGTTGGCTGAGTCCGCCGAAAACCCCAACCCCTCATCCCGAGTAGGCCCCGCAGGGGCCGTATCGAGGGGCCTCACGCCGGCGGCGCATTGAGAAACGCCAGGAAGGACAGGAGGCCGATCAGGCTCACGAGGAGGGCCCCGGCGAGATTCATCGTGTGGCGGAACCGGTCGGCGCGCCCGGCCCCGCCCGACCTGTCCACAAGGCGCATGGCCGTCTGCCGCGCCAGAATGGCGCCGACTCCCAGCGCACAGATGCTTGCGCCGATCCCCAGCGACATGGCCGCGACCAGAAGGATTCCCGGATAGATCATGTCGTTGGCCACAGCGTACAGCATGACCAGCACGGCGCCCGGACAGGGGACCATGCCCGCCGCAAGCGCGACGAGACCGCCCTCGAAAACGCCGCCGTGAGGGTGGGCGTGCCCGTGCTTGTGTGCGCGTGCGTGTGCGTGCCCGTGCCCGTGTTCATGCCCGTGTTCATGCCCGTGTTCATGCCCGTGCTCATGCCCGTGCTCATGCCCGTGACGATGGCCGTGTGGGTGGGCGGCCGGGCCGCCGTTCGTGCTTCGCACCAGACCGCGTACGGCGTGCCAGAGCATGTACAGGCCGATGGCGAAAATGATGAGAAAGCTCGCCGCGCGCACCCCCGGCAATTCGGAAAGCCCGACGCCGAAACCGGCGCGAACCGCAAGCTCCGCCAGCCACACGATCACGACGGCCGCGATGACATGGACGACCGCGATCTGCGCGGCCATCGCCACGCCGCGCGCGACCCGGACCTCCCGTCCCAGGAAATACGAGACGATCACGAGTTTGCCGTGTCCGGGCCCGAAGGCGTGGACGGCGCCGTAGGCGAACGCGAAAGCGAGGGCGAGCAGGAAGGAAGGCAGACTGCCGCCTTGCCCGATCGCCCGCATACTGCCGGCGATTTCGGCGTTCAGGCGGCGCTGGAATTCGACGATGGGCCCGGCGGAGCCGCCGCGATCCGCAGCCCGGGCGTCGGCAAGCTCCATTGCCGCGCCCTGCCCGGCAGCCGCGGACGGCGCCGGCAGTTCCGCCGTGAGAAATGCAAGGGCGGCGACCGCCGCCAGCGCAACGGCCAGGGCAAACCGGCCGCGGGCGGAACGTCGAAAAGCCACGGTTCAACCCCGGCAGCGCCGCGCCGAACGCCGGCGATGTATCTTCGATGCCATGAACGCTCTGTCCCCCGGAGGCCGGCCACCTGCCCCTTGCAAAATGGTCGAATCAATCACGTTTTTCCAGACGCCGCAAAATGCTCTACTGTGGCCGCAAGAGCGACTCCGGGCAGAGGCAGGATCCGCGATATGAGCGTCCAGGGCGACGCGCCGGCGGCCGGCCGGCGGCTGACCGCACCCGATATCGGCGCGCGCAAGGGCGGCACGCCGGTGGTCTGTCTGACCGCCTATACGACGCCGGTCGCCCGCCTGCTCGACCCCCATGTCGACCTGCTGCTGGTCGGCGACAGCCTGGGCATGGTGCTCTACGGGCTGGACAGCACGCTCGGCGTCACCCTCGACATGATGATCGCCCACGGCCAGGCCGTGATGCGCGGCTCCGAGGCGGCCTGCGTCATTGTCGATATGCCGTTCGGTTCCTATCAGGAATCGGCGGCGCAGGCCTTCCGCAACTGCGCCCGGGTGATGACCGAAGTCCGCTGCCAGGGCGTCAAGCTCGAAGGCGGCCGGGACATGGCGGAAACCGTGGACCATCTGGTCCGGTGCGGCATCCCGGTCATGGGCCATGTCGGCCTCACGCCGCAGTCGGTGAACGCGTTCGGCGGCTTCAAGGCCCAGGGGCGCGACGAGGAAGCGGCCGCGCGCATCGCGGCGGACGCGGCGGCCATTGCCGAGGCCGGCGCCTTCGCCATCGTTGTCGAGGGCGTGCCCGAACCGCTGGGTCGCCGGATCACCGGGGACATCGCTGTGCCGACCATCGGGATCGGCGCCTCGCCGTCCTGCGACGGCCAGGTCCTCGTGACCGAGGACATCCTCGGCCTGTTCGGGGAATTCCAGCCGAAATTCGTCAAGCGGTATGCCGAGCTCGCGCCGGCGGTCGGAGACGCCGCGAAACGCTATGCGGCGGAAGTGCGCGCCCGCGAGTTTCCGTCGGCCGAATTCTGTTTCGGCGCCGCGAAGCCGGCCTGACACGGTTTGCGGCCGATGGTGGCGTTCTGCACCCGGGTGGTCCGGTCGATTCCCGCGCTGCGCGATACGGTGGCGCGCTGGCGGCGCAGCGGCGAAACGGTCGGCCTGGTGCCGACGATGGGCGCGCTGCACGAAGGGCATGTCGAGCTGGTGCGCCGGTCGCGCGCGCAATGCGACCGCACGGTCGTCTCGATCTTCGTCAACCCGACCCAGTTCAATCCCGACGAAGACCTGGACCGCTATCCCCGCCAGGAGGAGGACGACCTGACGGCCTTGTCCGAGGTGCGCGCCGATCTCGCCTTCATCCCGGTGGTCGGCGACATCTATCCCGATGGCTTCGCGACCGCCGTTCATGTCGACCGGGTGACGACCGGCATGGAAGGCACCGTCCGTGTCGGCCATTTCGACGGCGTCGCCACGGTGGTCTGCAAGCTCTTCATGCAGGCGCAGCCGGACAAGGCCTTCTTCGGCGAGAAGGATTATCAGCAGCTCATGACCGTCCGGCGCATGGTGCGCGACCTCGACATGCCGGTCACGGTCGTGCCGGTGCCGACGGTGCGGGAGGCCGACGGCCTCGCCCTGTCGTCGCGCAACGCGTATCTTTCGCCGGAGCAGCGCCGGATCGCGGCGGCGTTCAACCGTATCCTGCGGGAAACCGCCCGGGCCATCGCCGGCGGCCGCGCCATCGACGCCGCAACGGCGGCGGCGCGCCAGGACCTGCTGGACGCCGGGTTCGACGCCGTCGACTATGTCGAGTGCCGCGGCGCGGCGGATCTCGCCGTGCTGGAGACACTGGACCGGCCGGCCCGCCTGCTGGCGACGGTGCGCCTCGGCCCGACCCGGCTGCTCGACAACGTCCCGGTAGACTGATTCAGGTGGATTGATTCAGGCGGACCGATCCCGGTCAGCCCACCCGGTCCGTCCCACGGCCCCGCAGCGCCGGCAGCAACAGCACCAGCGCGATGGCGCTGAGGACCAGGGCCAGCGCCAACAGTTCGCGCCAGCCGAAGGGCTCGCCCAGCAGCAGCGCGCCGCTGGAGACGCCGATCACCGGGATCATCATCGTGCCGATCGAGGCGACCGTCGCCGGCATGACGTGCACCACGCGAAACCACAGGGCGTAGCCCATCACCATGCCGACGAACAGGACATAGAGCCCGGCCAGCGTTGCCTCGACGCTCGCCCGGTGCAGGACGAAGGGCTCGCTGACCGCCGCGATCAGGCCAATCGGGAACAGGCCGATCAACAGCTGCCACCCGGCCAGCGCGTTCATCGAGACGTTCCATTCGTGATGTTTGATGACCAGCGTCCCGCCGGCCCAGGTGACCGAGGCCAGCAGGATGAAGATGAAGCCGAGCGGCCGCCCGCCCTGCCACAGGTCTCCGGTTGCGCCGAAGCCGGCGGACAGCAGGACGGTGACCCCGGCGAGTCCCAGCGCGATGGCGACCACCACGCGCACCGTGATCCGTTCGCCGAGAAACAGGCCCGCCAGCAGGGCCGTCCACACCGGCAGCGTGTAGCAGACGATGGCGGCGTGGCCGGCGCCGACGATCTGCAGGCCGAATCCGGTCAGCACATGCCAGCAGGTCATGTTCAGGAGGGACGCCGCGACCAGGCGCGGCCAGATCCGGCGCGGCGCCTTCCAGCGGCTGCGGTCCTGCACGATGCCGAGACCGAGCAGAACCGCGCCGGCGACGGCGCAGGTCAACGCGCGGAACTGCCAGACCGGCAATTCCAGGAACACGATGCGCATGGCCGGCCAGCTCGTGCCCCAGACCATCCAGAGGAACACCAGCATGACCAGGCCCCCGAGCGGGACTGCGGCCCGGGGGACTGGGGCGCGGGGGACTGCAGCGCGGGGCGGCGCCGGACGGGAGCGCTCGGGCATCGGGGTCAGCGGGGCCCGGGCGCGCGCCGGCCGGCCACCGGATCGCCGGGCGGCACCAGCAGGACCAGGGCGACGGCGCCTACGATCAGCGCCAGCGCGATCAGGTCGCGCAGGCCGAACGGCTCGCCGAGCACGACGACGCCGCTGACGAAGCCGATGACGGGGACCATCAGCGTGCCGATGGCCGAGACGGACGCCGGGAAGATTTTCACCACGGTGAACCAAGCGAAATAACAGAACACCAGGGCGATCAGCACCAGGTAGGCGGTCGACCACCAGACGGCGGCGCCGGCATCGCCGTAGTCGAAGCTGCCCAGAACGAGCCAGATCGCCACGATCGGCGCCGAACCCAGCAGGAGTTGCCAGCCGCCCAGTGCGACGACGCCGATCCGCCACGGCGTGTGCTTCTGGATCAGCACGCCGACCGCCCACAGGGCCGCGCCGACGAGCGTGAGCGCAAAGCCCAGCGGCTCCGCGCCGATGACGCTGAAATCGTGGGACATCAGCACGGCAACGCCGGCCGCACCGAAGGCCAGCGCGGCGATCCGCCGGCGCGTCATCGCCTCGCCGAGGGCGAGCACGCCGAAGACGGCGGCGAACAGGGGCATGGTGAAGGCCATGATGACGGCATGGCCGGCGCCCATCATCGATACGCCGAAGCCGATGAGGACGAACCAGCTCGTGATGTTGAACAGCGCCGCCAGGCAGAGCCGGGGCCACTCCGCGCGCGGCGGTTTCCAGGCCTCGCCGGACGACCCGCCGACGGCGACCGCGAGGCCGAGCAGCAGCAGGCCGGCGGCGATCCCGGTCAGCGCCCGGAACTCCCAGACCGAGACTTCCGACACGATGATCTTCATGAACGGCCAGTTCACGCCCCAGCCGAACGCGACGCCGGTCAGCAGGACATAGCCGCGCGCCGGATAGGACGTAAGGGCGTTGCCGGCCACCTAGCCGGGACCGCCGCGGATCGGCGCCACATACTGGGCTTCGGTATCCCAGGGAAAGTGGATCCAGGTGTCCTGGCTGACCTCGGTGACGTAGGAATCGACCATCGGCCGGCCGGCCGGCTTGGCGTAGACCGTCGCGAAATGGGCCTTGGGCAGCTTGTCGCGAACCACCTTGGCGGTTGCGCCGGTATCGACCAGGTCGTCGACGATCAGCAGGCCCTCGCCGTCGCCCTCCACCGCCTTGAGCACCTTGACCTCGCCCTTGACCTCGTCGTCGTAGGTCGAGACGCAGAAGGTGTCGATCAGGCGGATATCCAGTTCGCGGGCGACGATGGCGGCTGGCACCAGGCCGCCGCGGGTCACCGCCACGACGCCCCTGACATGGTTCAGGCTGCTCAGGCGCCACGCCAGCGCCTTGGCGTCGCGATGCAACTCCTGCCACGAAACCGGGAAATGGCGGGTATAGCCCTGCTGCGGTTCGGCGGTCCTCTCGGCGTCGGACATGCCGGTCTTTCCTTCCCCGGTTGCGCGCTGAGGGCGGATATAGGCGCAGGCGCGCACGGGAAGCAAGGTGACGGCTTTGCCGGCGCGCTGGCCGGAAGTTGCGGCGCGTAGGCTACACCGCGAGGACGACCCGCCCGACGATCCGGCCGGCCTTCATGTCGTCCAGCGTTTTCTGCGCCTCGCCGAGCGGGCGGCGCTCGACCGGCAGAGCGGGGATTTTGCCGGCGCGGGCGAGCGCCATGAGCTCGGTCATTTCCGCCGGGCTGCCGACATAGCTGCCGGTCAGCGTCATGGCCGTCAGCGGCAGGAGCGGCACGGACAGCGGCAGCGACCCGCCCATCAGGCCGACGACGACAACGGTGCCGCGCCGGGCGACGGCCTTCATCGCGAAGCCGAGCGACGCCGCCGCGCCGACGAAATCGACGACCGCGGGCGCGCCGCCGCCGGTCAGCTTGCGGATCTGCCGTGCCGCGTCCGCCGCGCCGCTGTTGACGACATGGTCGGCGCCCCGGGCGGCCGCCGCCTCCAGCTTGGCGTCGTCGATATCGCAGACCGTGATCGTCGCGTCCGTGACGTTGCGGGCGATCGCCAGCCCGGCGAGGCCGACGCCGCCGGCGCCGATCAGCACGATATGGCCGGCGCCGGTCTTCGCGGCCTTGCGCAGCGCCGAAAAAGCGGTGAGGCCCGAACAGGCATAGGTGCAGGCGATTTCGACCGGCACGGCGCCGTGATCGAACAGGTATTTCGCGTGGGGCACGATGAGGCGGTCGGCAAACCCGCCGTTCCGCGTGACGCCGAGCGAGCGGTTGTCCGGGCAGAAATGCTCGTCGCCCGCCGCGCAGACCGGGCAGGCGCCGCAGCCGATCCAGGGATAGACCACGACGCTGTCGCCGATTGCGACGCCGGACGCCGTCTCGCCCGTCGCGATAACCGTGCCGGCGATCTCGTGCCCCAGGCAGAAGGGCAGGTCGCAATTGACGGTCAGATCCGCCTTGCGGCCGCCGCCGAGGTCGAAATAGCCGTCATGGATGTGCAGGTCGCTGTGGCACACGCCGCAGCCGGTGACCCGGAGCAGCACCTCGTCGCCAACGGGCTCCGGCGTCGGCAGGTCCATCTCGACCAGGGGTTGGCCGAATTCGACGATGGCGCAGCAGCGCATGGCGGGCTCCGTTTGACGGGAATCGGGATTGTGGCGCCCCTGTTAGCGCATCGCTTGGGAATTGCGAAGAGAGCGCGGCAGGATGCGCCGGCGGGCCGGTTTCCCTCGACCCGGCGGCCCATGGCCAGCATAGTGTCGCCCGGATTCATTCGGGGATTCACTCGGGGATTCATTCAGGGGTTCATTGAGGGGACAGACGATGTCTCGTTTCGCGCTCGATCATGCGTCGGCTGAATACAAGGAGGCCCGCGCCCGGCTGCTCGTCGCCGAGGGGGCGCTGCGCGACCGGGCCGAGGAAGTGGCCGCCCTGCGCCGCGCGCTGCCGGCCGATACGCCCGTGCCCCAGGACTATACCTTTGCCGAACTGGTCGGCGGCAAAAGGCGGACGGTGACGCTGTCGGACCTGTTCGGCGCCCAGCCGACATTGATCCTGATGCATTTCATGTGGGCGCCGGCCGACGACGAACCCTGCCCCATGTGCGCCCTGTGGGCCGACGGCTATGACGGGGTCCAGCCGCATCTGCGCCGGCGCACCGCCTTCGCGGTCGCGGTCAAGAAGGATATCGAATCTATGGCCGCCTTCGCGGCCCGGCGCGGCTGGACCGGCCTGCGCCTGGTCTCCTCGGCGGGCACGAGCTTCAACCGCGACTTCGGCATGGAGGACGAGGATGAGGGCCAGCGGCCGGGCGTCAGCGTCTTCATCCGGGCGGATGACGGCAGCGTCCGGCACTTCTACACGGTCAGCGCCGGTCTCGGCGACGGCAGCTTTCGCGGGATGGACCTGCTCAGCCCGGTCTGGAACTATCTCGACCTGCTGCCGCACGGGCGCGGGGAATTCATGCCGAAAATCGCCTATTGCGCCGGGGCCGCCGCCTGATATGAGGCGGCACGAGACGGCGCGCCGACAGCAAGGGGAAACGGATCATGGCCACCCGGCAACCGGAGGACGGCGGCGCCGTCGAGGCGCTCTGGCGCTATCCCGTCAAGTCCATGGCCGGCGCTTCGCTCGATGAAGCGGCGGTCGGCGACGGCGGCATCCTGGGCGACCGCGCCTATGCCGTGATCGACCGGACCAGCGGCCGGGTGGGGAGCGCCAAGTACCCGAAGAAATGGGCCGGACTGATCGCGCTTGCCGCGGATTTCGTCTCCTCGCCGCAGGCCGCCGCGCCCCCGCCGCCGGTGCGCATCGTCTGGCCCGACGGCACGGCGGTTGCGAGCGACGGGGGAGAAGCGGACGCGCGCCTCTCCGAAACCCTGGGGCGGCCGGTCAGGCTCACGGCGCAGCGCCCGGAAACCGTCAGCGTCGAGCGCCTTGACCCGCTCGCCGACGAGGAGACCGTCGTCGATATCGGCGCACTGATGATGGCGGGCCGGTTCTCCGACTACGCCGCCCTCCATCTCATCACCACGGCGACGCTGGCGCGCCTCGCCGAACTCCGCCCGGAGTCGGCCTTCGACGTCCGCCGCTTTCGCCCCAATGTCGTGATCGCCTCGCCCGAGGGCGCGCGGGGCTTCGCCGAGAATGGCTGGGTCGGGCGGGAGCTAACGATCGGCAGCGACGTGCGCCTGCGGATTTCCGATCCGGCGCCGCGCTGCTCCGTCCCGACGCTGGCCCAGGAGGGACTCCCGCGGGACCCGCAGGTCCTGCGCACCGTCGCCGAACACAACACGGTCCCCGTCCCTGCCCTCGAAAATGAGCCGCTCCCCTGCGCCGGCGTCTACGCCTTCGTCATCCGCGGTGGCACGGTGAAAAAGGGCGACCCGGTGCGGATCGACGGTTAGCGGTAACGGGATTCGACGGAGAAGGCGCGGCGTCCCCCCTCCCCTTGGATTCCTCTGCAAAAGGCCGGTAGGGAGGGATCTGGCGTTAGTTTTGTGGCGAT